>JBFMCJ010000795.1 GCA_040754675.1 Bacillota bacterium | reverse complement strand
TCACGACCTCGTCAACCTTGTAGCGGGCCTTGGCATACCCGGGCCCCGCCGACCACAGCGCCCCGGCCACCCCTCCCAGCACAAACGCAGCCGCCACCAGCAGCGGCCCCGGCAGGCCGACCCAGGTGAACCCCGCCCATGCGGCGGCGAAGGCCCCGAGGTACATTGCCCCTTCCACTCCGACGTTGAACACGCCGGCCCGAAAGGCGAGCGCCGTCGCCACCCCCGAGAAAACCAGCGGGGTCGCGGCCAGTAGCGTGTCGGCCAGCGCACCGGGTGCCAGCAGGCTCTGTTGCAGCAACAGCCCGTACACCTCGAGCGGAGACAGCCCGGAGACCGCCAGCACGACGCCGCCAAGCGCCAGGGCGACGGCGAACGTCGCGGCCATCCGAAAAAGCCCGCTCTCCATAAGCCCCTTACTCAGCGCCGCGCGCAACCACCGCCCGTTCACGATGAGCGCCCCTCCACGCCTCGCCCCTCCACCCCCAGCATCAGCGCACCGATGCGCTCGCGGTCGGCCTCGTGCCGCCCCACGACCCCGGTAATACGCCCCCGGTAGATGGTGGCGATGCGGTCCGAAAGCGCCAGCACCTCGTCGAGGTCGCCCGATATGAGCAGGATGCCCGTGCCGCCGTCCCGCAGCTCCAGCAGCGCCCGGTGGATGGACCGGATAGCGCTCATGTCGACACCCCGAGTCGGGTGCGCGGCCACGAGCACCCTCGGCGACTCCCCGGCCTCACGCGCCACCACGAGCCGCTGCAGGTTACCGCCCGACAGCGTCCGTGCCTTCGCCGCCAGCCCCGACGCCCTCACGCCAAACCGCTCGACCCGCGCCCGGCAGAAGCGGGCGATCGCCCCGCCCCGCAGCACTCCCCACGCCGACAGCGGCCGGCGGTGATACCGGGTGGCAATCAGGTTATCCGCGACCGAAAGCTCCAACCCCACCCCGTCGGCGTCCCGGTCCTCGGGGATGTACGCCAGCCCGGCCTGCCTGCGCTGCCGGGGCGTCCACCGGGTCACGTCACGCCCCGCCAGCACGATCCGGCCGCAGGCGACGGGGCGGGTGCCGGCGATGGCCTCGGCGAGTTCACGCTGGCCGTTGCCTTCGACGCCGGCAACCCCCAGGATCTCCCCGGTGCGCAGTTCCAGCGTGACCCCATTGAGCGCCGGCACCCCCCGGTCGTCCAGGGCCGACACGTCCTGCAGCAGCAGCGCCGCCTCCCGCCCCGCCGGCTCTTCCCACCGTCCCCCGCCGGCCGCCTGCAGCTCCTCGCCAAACATGAGCCGCGTCAGCATCGCCGGCGACGCTTCGCTCCGCTCCACTGTCCCCTGCCGCATGCCCCGCCGCAGCACCGTGATGCGGTCTGCGATCTCCAGGATCTCCCACAGCTTGTGGGAGATGTAGACCACCGACTTCCCCTCGACCTTGAGGTTCCGGATGGTCTGGAACAGGGCCCGCGTCTCCTGCGGCGTAAGCACCGAGGTCGGTTCGTCGAACACGAG
>JBFMCJ010000794.1 GCA_040754675.1 Bacillota bacterium | reverse complement strand
GCGCCTGCGGCACGCCATCCACGGCCTGGGGCCGCCGGTGCGCGACGCGTGCCGCTGCGGCGGCCGCCACACCCGCCACCAGGTCGTCCAGGAACGTGTGCACCGCCCCGTCCCGGTGCCGGTTGAGCTGGCCGATGATACCCGGCTTCCGCTTATCCAGGTACCCGAACGCGGTGAGCCCCACCGACCCGTAGAGGTTGGTGATGGCCAGCGCCAGCACCTCGTCGATGCCGTACAGGGGGCTGTCCTCCCTCACCGCCGTCCGCAGCGGGTCAGGAAGCTGCCCCTGCTCCGCGAGCACGTCCAGCGCAATGCCGGTGAGGATGGCGAACTGCGCCTCCCGCTTGTCAATGACCCGCTCGACGCTCTCGAGGCATTCCGCCAGGGTGATCTCCGGCAACCTGGGCTTCTGGATTTCCAGCACCACCCGGGCAATATCTTCCAGTTCGACTCCCCGGGAACGTAGCCATTCGATGACCTGTTCTCTCAATCGTCTTCCCCCTAAGGCGCCTGAACGCCCGCGGTGCTGGCGCCCTGCCACACCCCTGCTCCGGCGGTCGAGGCGCCTTCGACCTCGTCACTTCCCCCGAGCAAGAGTGGCGGCTCGCCGGTAACCGCCTCCAGCGCCGTAGCGAGTTCGGGGCTGGCGCTCACCCAGAGCGCCCGCTGCACCGCGGCCAGCCGCCGCCGCCCGCCGGCCTGCATTTGGATGACCACCGGGGTGTCCCCGGGGAACCGCCGCAGCAGCTCGGCCACCTTCTCCACCAGTTCGCTTCCGTGCCGCCGGGACGTGCCTTTTTCTCGGGCCGCTCGACCCAATCGTACCACCACCAGGCGGTCAAGCGGCATAGCCCGATCACCGATTATCTTGACCGAACCGTCGTCGTCCCGGCTGATCGTTCCCCAGACCAGTGCCGGCGCCCCGGGGCGCGCCTCCTCGAACTGGTCCATGCTCCGGGGAAAGACCAGCACCTCCGCGCTCCCGGTCTCGTCCTCCAGCAGGATGCGCCGCATGGTGCCCCCCGAACGCGTCTGCGTGCGGCGGTCGGACTGCACCAGGCCCGCCACCACCGTGGGGGCGCCGTCTTGCGCGTCGGCGAGCTCACCCATGGCGCTCTCCCGGAAGAGCGCCAGCCGCCTGCGCCACTGCTCTGCCGGGTGGCCGGAAAAGTAGAAGCCCAGCGCCTCACGCTCCCAGGCAAGCCGCTCCTGTACGCTCTCGGGCGGCACCGCCGGCAGGCGGTCCTGTGGCTTCAAGAGGGACGGGGAGGTTGTGTCCGCGCCGAACAGGTCGAGCAGGCTTGCCTGCTCCACCGGAGCCCCGCCTCCCCGGCGGCCGTGGCAGCTCTCCCACACATCCTTCAGTGCCGCCAGCAGCGCCGAGCGCGGCCCGAACGCATCGAGCGCGCCGGCCTTGATGAGACTCTCGACGACCCTCTGGTTGAACGCTCCGGGCGACGTCGCATGCTCGAGCGTACGAGAGCAGAAATCGGTGAGCCCCACAA
>JBFMCJ010000793.1 GCA_040754675.1 Bacillota bacterium | reverse complement strand
CGTCGAGCATCTTCTCAGTAGATCGGGCTATGTATTGCCCGACTTCATCGGCGACGAACACCACGGCGCGCATCTGCGGGCAACGCCGCCCGACCAGTTCCAAGACGCGCTCAGCCAGGTCGCGCGGCCCCAGATCCGCTCTCTTGTGGCCCCGGGCCCACGAGTCCGCAGAAGGAAAGGTCTGGGGGTCCAGCATGTGCATGATGCGGCTGGCCCTTCCGAAAGCCACGGCCACGTTCGCCCGCCCTTCCACCCAGGGCCGGCCGAAAGTCTCGTGATAGAGCCGTTCGAATTCCGCGAGACGGCCTTCCCTTTCCAGAGTAATCTCCAGTTCGGCCAGGTCCGGGTCGTCCGAATAGCCCAGAGTACGGAGGAGCGCCCGATACGCTACCAGGGTTATTTTCTCTTCGCCCACCCGGACCAGGGGGTCTTCAGCCATATCGAAGGGTACCACCAGGGTGGGAATCTCCCGCCTTGCGCGGGCCAGCAGAACGCGCACCCGATCGTCAGCCAGGCGGTCCGCCAGCCGGTCAGCGGCGGATATGCCCAGGATCGGCCGGTCTGCCAGCGCCAGCCCGAGGTACTTGGCAAACGACGACTTGCCCGAGCCGAAGAAACCCGACACCCACACTCCAATACCCTCGTGGGGCTTCAATGGGGTTTCCACATAACGCTCTAAAACTCGCAGATACGCGTTCCTGATGGCCGGTGTCGCTACGTACTCATCCAGCTCCTCTGCGACGACGGCCTCGTCCGTCTGGTGGAGCTTGATGACTTCCTCGATGCGCCGACGGATGTCGCGGGCGAAGAGTGACTCGATGGTACCTGCCGGGCTCATGGCGTTACACCTCGCACAAGATGTTCGGACGGTAAGTGGGGTCCGGTGGGAATACACCGAGAAAAGACAGCCCCACCGCGCCCTCCAGCCTCCCCGGATAAAACAGGATGGTGGGTATGGCCACCTTGCCGTGCAGGCGGTTGAGGATGGCCGAGCTTCGGAAGAAAGGGAACAGACCGCCGGTATCGACGAGAAAAGCAATGTCCTTCTGGGGATCCAGACCCCGCAACCTACCCGCTATGGCCTGAACGAAAGTCTCTCCGCGCTCCATCAGACTGTTCACAGCCTCGACAACCCGGTCCACCCCGGCCAGCCCCTCGGAAGAAAAGAGGCTCTCGAGATCGTCGTGAATTTCAAGGCATTCCCACATGACCTGAGTCAGGGAAATGACAGTCACCCTTCGACCCGCTTCCTCAAGGCGTCTGCCCAGCAAGGGAACCTCACGCCGCAACTGCAACTCTTCGCCGGGCTCGTACCTCAAGATCGCGAAAGGAAGATCGTGGTAGCCACTAAGTGGCTTGCGGGCCAGCAGGTGCTCCTCCAGGCACCGGATGCGCGCCTGCAGCGATGACATGGGCAACCTCCTCCGCACTGTCATACGCCCAATCAATGCGGACCACCGACCCGGCCTGCTGCAAGGTAATCAACCCTTCCTGCTGGACCTCAG
>JBFMCJ010000792.1 GCA_040754675.1 Bacillota bacterium | reverse complement strand
GCTGAGGCTCTCGGTGTCGAGGAACAGCGCCGAGTTTCGCCGGGCCATGCGGGAGACGAACTGGTCCATGATGCCGCAGGCCACGCCGACGAAGTCGTTCTCGGCACGGCGGGCGAGCTTCACCGCCTCGATGGGCGCAAGCTCGAACCCGGCGGCTGCCTGGGCGAACATCACGGTCGCCACTTCGAGCGCCGCCGACGAGGAGAGCCCGGCACCCTGGGGGACATCTCCCGCTATCGCCATGTCGGCTCCCACGGCGGGCAGCCCGGCGGCCTGCAGCACGGCGAAAACGCCGCGAAGGTAATTGCTCCACGGATGGTCGGGGTCTCGCTCTACCTGGTCCAGGCGAGCCTCCGCAAGGTCGATGGTCACCTCATCCTCGTAGTCGAGCGAGTAGGCCCGCGCCGTCCGGTCGCGACGGGCGCGGCCGGCGATGGCGATCTCCCGGTTGATGGCCACCGGCAGCACGAAACCGCCGGTGTAGTCGGTATGCTCGCCGATGAGGTTGACCCGACCGGGAGCTCGGGCCGTCAATTGGGGAGATGCGCCGAAGCGGGCCCGAAAGCCCTCGATCGCGCGCCAAACCGGAGCCCGGTCGACCGTCGTCACGCCTGTCCCACCACCTGCCGCAGGTGTTGGGCCATCTCCTCCGGGCTGGCGTCCGTGATGAAGGTGCCCGCGCCCGATTCGCTGCCCGCCAGGTATTTCAGCCTCGTTGCCGTTCGCTGGATGGGGAGGAACTCGATGTGGAAGTGGCACTCGGGATACCCCCCGAAGGGCCGGTCCGTCGGCGCCTGGTGCATCACCATCATGTACGGGAGCCTCAAGCCAAACAGCGCATCGTAGCGGGTGAGGATCTCCTTCAGGGCGAAGGCGAGATGCCAGCGCTGGTCATTGGTCAGCTCCAGGATGGTGGGCACGTGCCGGCGCGGGAGCACCATCGTCTCGAACGGAAAGCGCGCGAAGAAGGGGACGAAAACGGCGAAGCCCTCGTTTTCCACCACGATGCGCCCGCGTACTTCTCCGCTGATGGCCGGCCCTCCCGCAGCCACGCCTGCCCCGGGCGCAGGACCCGCACCAGGGACGCCGGCGTCGGCCCTCTCGAAGGGAGCCGTACCCCCGGCTGCCCGCAGCTCCTCCACCAGCACGTCGCAGAGAAGACAGCGCCCTGTCTTTTCGTGGTGCTGACGGGCGTGGTGCAGTTCTCGCTCCGGAATGGGCGGGACGAACGGGAAGGCGTAAATCTGGCCGTGCGGGTGGTGGAGGGTGACACCGACCGCCTCGCCCCGGTTTTCGAAGATCATGACGTATTTGACGAAGGGCCGCCGGGCCAGCTCCTCGTAGCGGTGCGCCCAGACCTCGATGAGCTTGCGGATGTGCTCGACGGGCTGTTCCGCGAGGGTGCGGTGATGATCCGGCGAGTATACCACCACCTCGCAAATACCCTGCGCGGGGGCGACAGGGGACACGGGGGTACCCGTTACTTCAGGAGGGGGTGCGGCCTCG
>JBFMCJ010000791.1 GCA_040754675.1 Bacillota bacterium | reverse complement strand
AGGAACTCCGGGTCATCTCTAAGCTGCGCGGCTCTGTCCAGGTGTTCGATGGCACTGCGGGCGTCGCCCGAGCGCAGAAGTGCCAGCCCGAGCCAGAAACGGCACTCGGCGTTATCGGGTTGGGCTTTAACGGCCTGTTTCGAGTCAACAAGGTTGGCAGCGCCTGTGCGGGCCATTATACCTGGTAAATACTTCCGGCCACGGCTTTGGGAACCGCGGCACCCTTGATCAGTAGGTTGATGATGTCCTTCGCTAGTTTCAGGGCTGTCCGGCCGTACTCCGCCTCAATTGTGCCCACAGGGTACTCAGGGTCTTTAACAGCGAGAGCCAATCGCAAGCGCCGGAGAACGGAGGGCGTGTGAACAGCGTGTGACGGGTTGCGGATAAGAGACACAACCACCTCGGCTAGGTGGTCGAAATAGGATGGCGCCTCCGACAGTTCGAGCCCCAGCTTCTCTCTAATCAGTCGGAACAGCCTCTCTCGCTCGACACGCTCCCGTGGCCCTCCGACAAGGTAGTCCCTGATCGCCCCGACGGGGTCGTCCGGTGCAACGGAAAGCACATAGCGGCACACATCCATTAAGGCAATAGCCAGTTTTTCAGCAGACGCCAACAAGACAAATTGGTGTTCCGATTGCGCTGGAGTCCAGGATGGGACCTGCTCGAGCGCCGCAAACATGGATAGTATGTTCCTGCGATGCGGGAGGCCCCAAAAGTCGCGCTGAACGAATCGGATTTGGATGGGAAAGTGGCTACGCGCCTGCTCAAGCATGTTACGTTCCTTAACATAGGAAGAGAGGAGCGTTGCTGATAAAGACTCGTCCCACCAACCGCAACTCTCCAGCAGGCGTGTCAGATCCGCCTCCGACAAGGCCTTGAGCCCGAGACGTTCAGCGGCCATTCTCGCGCTACGCGGCATCTTCGATCTTACGAGAATTGCCTTTTCGCATCCCACGTATGCGCGGATCCCCGCAAACTTCAGCAGGGTTTCCACCGGCTTCTGGCGGCTGCTCGTCTTACATTCGGCAACCACCAGATAGGGTCGGAAGTCTGGCTCAAACCTGACGCCAAAAACGTCGAGATCGGTAACCGGTTGCTCCCTGTACACGTCGGTGTATTCAGGCACGTACAGGGGGACCTCGAGAAAAACGTGGTATCCGGTGCGCTCAAGCCAGTGCTTCAGTAACAGCTTGTACTTGAGGTCCTTGTCAGCCCGAAGAAGCCCCGAGGCCGCCTCTTCGATCTGTTCTAGCCGATGAGACTCCTCTGGTGCAACCAAAGGAGAACCTATCTCAATGGCGTTGCTGTCGCTCGTTCTACTCCCCACCTGCAACCCCTCCCTGGTCGCGATCACGTCAACCGATGGGAAACGCCAAGCAGCATGTCATTGATCTTTTTTACCACACCTGGAGTCACGGTCGGAATCCGCTTGACAAAGGCACGGGCCTCAGTGGGCGGAACGTACCTGCCGACGGACAGAATGCCACGGGCTACACCATGCTCGGGAC
>JBFMCJ010000790.1 GCA_040754675.1 Bacillota bacterium | reverse complement strand
CATCCAGCCGGCTCATCTTTCGCCATGCTTCAAAGAGCGTCAATAGCTGTCGGGGCTGAGAGCTCTGCATCCATCGCCGGCCTGCTGGCGAGGGGTGAAGCCCTACGAACCGCCCACGCTCGCCGGCGGCACCGTCTTTCCGCCGCATCACGGCAACCTCACACAGCCCGGCCGACTGTGACAGCCCCAGGACGAAATCCGCCCACTCAGCGGGCCACCCGGGCGGCGGGCCGGCAAAGCGGCTCAAGAGGCGGCCCGCGACCCGCACGGGCAGCCGACCCTTCTGAGTCAGCGCCACCGGCTCGTCCTCGAAAAACGCAAGCAGGGTATACACGTCGTGCACCAGCGGGCCGGGCTCGTCGCCCATGACTCGCTGGGGCGAGTGGTCAGCAACCGCCCCGCTGCGCCCACCAACCGCCGCGCCGCGGGCTGGTGTGCCTCCAAGCCAGCCCACCACGAACGGGTGAACCCACGCTTCCAGGCCCGGCAGCCGCGCCCGCCAGTCGTCGGCGAGTTCGAAGGGCTTCGAACGCTCGGGCTCGGGGTACGGCCACAGGAGCCCCCGCCGGTAGAGTTCGAGGATGTGGGCTCCGGCCTGCGCCCGCCGCGCTGTCTCGGACGGCGATTCGCTCCCGACCGGTGCGCGCTGCCCGCTGCCACCCCCGGCCGCCCGCCATCGCTCAACCAGGAGCCGCCACGGCTCCGGTACGCCCGGCCCGCTCCGGCCCATCCGCCCGGCCTTGCGTCGTGCTCCTTTCGCTGGTGCCTGCTCCTCTTTGGGCGCCTGAGCCGCCACCAGGCGGACCGCTTCGGTTAGGAGGCTTGGCGCATCGGTAAACCCGCCGGCCTGTACCGCGACCTCCAGCACCCGGCGCTGAACCTCGTTGAGCCCTTCCAACCGCGCCCGCATACTGTCCGGGTCTTCGAGCCGTCGAACCAGCGCTTTGATGATGTCCGCTGTCGAGCGCGGCGGCCGATCCCCGGCCCTTACGACCCCGAACCGGACGGCCAGTGCAAACAGCGCCTGCTGGCTGTACTGGCGCAGGACGCTCTCCATCCGGCTGCGCAGGTCCTCCGGCAGGGCCGGGGCGTCTGCGTTCGCTGCGGCTGACATAGGGTCACTCCTTTTGCCGCCGGGTATCTACGTCACGAACCAGTCGCTCCCTCCCGGCCTGCAATTCGGGCCTCAGCCCGTCTGGCGGCCCCCAGCTCACCGGTTCAGCGCCCGCTGGAGCTCCACGAACCGCCGGTACCGGGCCTCGTCGAGTTCACCCGCCTCAAGCGCCACCTTCACCGCGCAGCCCGGCTCGTGGGCGTGCGAGCAGTCCCGGAACCTGCAACCCTTCGCCAGTTCCCCGATGTCCGGAAACAGGACGCCGAGCGCGTCGTCACCCGCCGCACCGGCCTCGGCAAAGCCGATCTCCCGAAGCCCCGGCGTGTCTAGGACCCGGGCCCACCCGATGTCATAGATGGCCGCCCAGCTCGTCGTGTGCCGGCCGCGGCCCAAAG
>JBFMCJ010000789.1 GCA_040754675.1 Bacillota bacterium | reverse complement strand
GATTGCTCATGGCTCTGGTGATCCCGCGGCTGACCGCCACTGCCAAGAGCGCGAAGATGGGCGCCTGCAAGCAGAACATGCTGACCGCGGCCTCGGGGATAGAGGCGTATTACATCGAGAATAGGGGTTGGCCGGATAGCCTCGATGACGTTAAGGATTACGTCGGCGAGGAGGCGTTGAAGTGCCCTGAAGATGGCACTGACTATGTGTTGACCTTCACTGTGGATGGTTTACCCGTTATAACATGCGAAACCCACAACCTGACGCTCACTCGGGACGCGAACGGAAAGTGGTCGTTTTAACTGATGTCGGGCTGCAGCGGATTTATTCCTGAGGGGCCGGCATCGGCCCCTTCTCATTTGTGCTCGTTCCGGCGAGCCGTTCCGGGCCGGGTTGCGCGCACCCGCGGCGTGAGTGGCCCCGGAGGCAGGCCGCAGGCGAGGCTCTCACCGCCAGATCGTCTGGAAGGTCATGGTGGAAAAGAGAGTCCTCAGGGGCACGGGAACACGGAAGCTCGGCGAGGGCGCCGCGGTGGGCGACCTTCTTGGCGGGTGCCCAAGCGTCAATCGTGAGGACATCCAGGCCGCGGTCGCTTAGGCCGTCGAGGTTTTGGACGACGGCGCTGGCGCGCCTGGAGGGAAGGGTTGTCCTTGCCGAGGACCAGGATGTTGGCGGCAGCCATCCCGGGTGGTCTACCTGCGTTTTCCCGCTACGGTGCGGGGTGACCCCTGCGCTGCCGTATGAAGGGCGATACGGTTGTACGGCGATAAGCTGGCGGGGTCGCCGGTCGGGTTCGGGCGCGCCGGTTGCACGCCTAATCCGCCGGGATTCCCTTTTGGGTTTCGACCCGTCAAGTGCGGAGGCTACCCCGACGCCTTTGGTTTCCGCGTTCGCGGGGCGCTTCCCAGCCCCGGGCCGCGGATTGAGCTAGGTTTGGAGGTGTGCGGACGTGAAGCTTGCGGAGGCGCTCCTTGAGCGCAAGGACATCTTGAAGCGCCTGGAGGTCTTAAGGGAGAGGCTCGTCTCCGACGCGAAGGTTCAGGAGGGCGACCGCCCGGCCCAGGACCCGGAGGAGCTTCTGTCCGAGGCCGAACGCCTGTGCCGGCGGCTAAGAGACCTCGTGGTGGCGGTAAACCGTGCGAATTCCCGGGCCGCTCTTCGCGATGGCCGCACGCTCACCGAGGCCATGGCTGAGAGGGACGTGCTGCAGTTGTGGCACGGTTTTCTCACGGCCGTGGCGAACGCCGCCGTCCCGTCCCGGGACCGGTTTTCGCTCGGCCGCCAGGAGATAAAGTACGTGCCGACGGTCGACGTGGCTGCCTTGAGGAAGCGCGCCGACGATGTGGCGAAGGCCTGCCGGGAACTCGACGCAGAAATTCAGGCTGTAAACTGGCAGGCCGAGCTTTAGGTTTGCCCGCCCCTGCTGCTGAGGGCGTGGCCTTCTCCCGGGGGCCTTATATCCGGGGGGTCTGGTAGAGGCTTGTGGAGGCCCTACGTCCATTTAAGGCGCAC
>JBFMCJ010000788.1 GCA_040754675.1 Bacillota bacterium | reverse complement strand
GGAGGGTCGGCCACCGCCATCGCCGTCGAGGAACTGGCGAAGAAGGGGGCGCGCCTGTTCGTCCGGGCCGGCACCACCATGGCGGTCCACGTAGCGGTAGGCGATCTCGTTCTGGCACAGGCTGCCGTGCGGGCCGAGGGGACGAGCCGCACCTACGCGCCGCTCCCCTACCCTGCGGTGGCGGACGCCGGCGCCTATGCGGCCTTCCGGCAGGCGCTGCAGGCGTCCGGCTACCCGTGGGCGGAAGGGGTCGTCATGAGCAGCGACGGCTTCTACTCGCGGATGCTCCACGACGGGCAGCCGCCGGCGGGCGACGACGGGTGGGACGAGGCCACGCTGGCGCGCTGGCGGGTGCTGGGGTTGGACATGGAGACGGCCACGCTGTACGTCGTCGCCCGCCACCTGGGCGTGGCAGCGGTGAGCCTGTGCGTGGCGACCGTCGATCGCAGGCACGGCGCGGCCCCGGGCGAGGCCCGGGCGGAATACGAGCAGATGCTCGTGCGCACCACTCTCGAGGGAGTGCGGCGGGCCATCACGCACCAGCAGGAGGCGCAACGATGAGCTGCGAGACTTACCTGGCCGAGCTTGCCCGGCGGCTCGAACGCCTGGCCGCCACGCAGGTCACGGCCATCCGGCAGGCGGCCCGGCTGGCCGCCGACGCCATCGCGGGCGGGGGCCTCGTGCACCTGTTCGGGACGGGACACGGCTCCATCCCCGCGCTGGAGGCGTTCCCGAGGACCGGTTCGTTTGTCGGCTGGAACCCCATCGTCGTCGACGCCCTCGGCCCCCACCTGCGGGTGGGCGGGGACGGTAGCGTTCACCAGTTCCGCTACCTGCAGGGAGCGGCCGCCTACGGGAAGGCCATCCTGGAGAGTTTCCCCGTACGGGCAGGGGATGCGTTCGTCGTCTTCTCCCACTCCGGCGTCAACCCCGTAGTGGTGGAGGTGGCGCTGGAGGTGCGCGGCCGGGGGCTGCCGCTGGTGGCCGTGACCTCCCTCGAACACAGCCAGAGGTCCACATCCCGCCACCCCAGCGGGAAGCGGCTGTTTGAGGTGGCCGACGTGGTCATCGACACCGGAGCTCCCTTTGGCGACGCCGTGGTGGAGGTGCCGGGCCTGGCGCAGCCTGTGGCCGCCGTATCGACGTCGCTGGCGGTGGCGGTGACCAACAGCCTGGTCGCTGAGACGGCCCGGCTGCTGGCCGAGCGCGGGGTGCCCGTGCTGGTGCTGGGCCACATGGACCGCCAGGGCCGGGCCATCCCGGACGAGATGCGGCGCGACTATGTGAAGGCGTATCAGGACCGGCTGTGGAGGCGGTAGCGGTGCGGGAGGCGTACGGGCCGTTCATCGATGGGGCGTGGCAAGCGGGCGGCGGGCGCCCCGCGGCCGAGGTGCGCAACCCGGCCACCGGCGAACTGGTGGCACGGGTGGCGCTGGCGACGGTCGACGACGTGGACGCAGCGCTGCAAGCGGCCGACCGGGCCTTCCGGCAGTGGCGGCGGGCGGCACCGGAGGAG
>JBFMCJ010000787.1 GCA_040754675.1 Bacillota bacterium | reverse complement strand
GTTCAGGCGCCTGGCGAGGTGGCGGGCAGGGTGCGAGGGCAGGATCAGCCTTCTGAAGCGGAAGTTCGGCTTGGATCGTAGCAGGTCCTGGGGTCGTGCGGGGGCGGAAACCTGGGTGGGCTGGGCAATCCTGGCCCACAACCTGAGCAAGATGGCGGCTCTCACGTGAGACAGGGTGGTTCAGGGGCAGACATCCTCCTCTCGCCAGGGAGGTTGGGATTGGGTGGCGCCCCGCGGGGGGTGTTTTTCAGGGGGAACTAACTAACCGAATGCACGTGGAGGTGGCTTCATGGCGCAAGAGCACAGGGAGATCAAGGTACGGGTATCCGGAGTGCTGGCCAGCGAGGCCCGCCTGCTCACCATGCTTCATCGCAGGCAGGGCCGCCAGTACCACGTCCTCCCCGGGGGAGGGCTAGAACTGCAGGAGAGCATACCCGACTGCCTGAGGAGGGAGTTCAGAGAGGAAACCACGTTGCAGGTTGAGCCGGGGAGGCTCCTCGCGGTAATCGAGACCATTCCCACCCGGATAACAACGCACTGGCGAGATAACCGGCACGTCGTCGAGCTGGTGTACTGGATCGACGAAGCATCCGGGCACGCTCGCGAGGTGGCCGCGCTAAGTGTGCCCGCGTGGGTAGAAATCGAAAAAGTCCGGTCCCTTCACCTGTACCCGCGGGTCAATGAGTGGCTCGTGCGCGGGCTGACTGAGGGGTTTGGGCCAGAGCCGGCCTACTTCGTCTTTCCGGTGGAACCAGTAGGCACTGAGGACCCGCTGAGCTTCTGGCCGGAAGACCGGCAGGTGTGAGCGGTCCACTACGGCCTGTCTGGGCGCCCCGGGCGTTCGGCTGGTCTATCGGGTTGCAGCCGGCGCAACTCCGAGCGCAAGGCGCTGATGTGTATTTCGATAGCCCGGTTGTCATTCGGCGGCCCTGTCAGCCAGCTTGGTGCGGCCCGGGACCATTACGCCGCCCACCCTATCAACCGGCCCCGAGAAGAGTTCGACGGCGTCAAGGTACGCGGTTTGCTCGCGCCCCTTGGGTTCGTGGGCAAAGCGGTAGTCGGACTTGCGGAAATACTCGGCCAGGGCTGCCTCCAGGGCACTGAGCCTACGCAACATGTCGTTCAGAAGGAAGCCCGCCACCGCGGGCCCGGCCAACCGACAGACCTCCAGTAGATGCTCCCAGCACAGCCCGTCGGACCGCTCGTACTCCTCCCTTCCGGCCTCCTGTTCCAGGGACTCAACCAGGTGTCTTGCGCCCAGCTCGGCCCGCCTTGCCGAGGCGGTGCAGACGGGGCACGCTTCCTTGCGGCCCAGAATCCGGACCAGCGATGCCTGCCAGCGGCGGGTACTCCGGCGCCCGGGGAAACTGGCTTCCGTCAACGCCAGGGCCCGCCGGACCTTCTCCCCGGCGTCACGCACCAACACGTCGTACGTTGCGGCCAGCCTCTGGCCCGCCAGTTTCGCCATGCGCCACGCGTGCAAGCGACAGAAGCCGCCGCGCGCCAACGTCTCCAACGTG
>JBFMCJ010000786.1 GCA_040754675.1 Bacillota bacterium | reverse complement strand
CCCGCCGAAGGGCTCGGGCGGCATAGGAGCGGTGGTAGCCGCACAGCTGCTGCAGCTGACTGAGAATCTGCGTCTTCTCCTTCTTGCGGGCCCTGCGATAACGCTCGGCGAGCTCCCGCACGACGGCTCGCCGCTCGGGCAACGAAAGGGGCACGCCCTGCGCCTCCTTCGGCTTCATGGTCTGGCGCTCCTTTCCAGGCGCAGGGCACGAGGCCTGTTCGAGTACCTTTCACTTTTGAGGCAACGACCCCATTTCGAGTACCTTTCTTTTGAGGCAAGGCGCAGAGTTGACAAGTGACGAGATGTTGCGCAAACTGTGTCTAAGGAGGCGAAGCGATGTACCTCCACTTTCGGTACAGCCCGCCTCGCCCGCTCATTCTCACCCCTGGGTGCGGGGGTGCAGCGTAGGCCTTCGTGGGGCTAAGCACGAGGGGGGCCCTGCCATGACAGGTGCCCTGCGAGGTTACTTCGCCTCCGTGTCAGGCCCGGCTCCGCCAGGCTTTCCAGCAATCCTGGCGAGGCATGGGTGAGATCAGGTGGCAAACAGGAGACGGTGCGAGGGCGGTAGGGGCCTGCTGGGACATGCTCGTCGCCTCCAGGCGCTGTTCGATCCTGCGGGCCAGAAGGAGGGCCAGCACGGAGCTGGTGATGTGGCTCCGCACGCCCGGCTCCGACCAGTGGTAGACCGGTCGGATTTGCAGCGGCGTCTTGAGGGCCGGGAAGCTTTGCTCCACCTCCAGCAGCCCCTTGACCGCCAGCGCCGTCTTTTCCGCGGACTGGCGCGCGGTTCGCGCCACATACGCCAGACGGGCTTCACCACGGCAGCCCTCAGCAGGTTCCCCGCACCGCCGAATCCGTGGTGGGATGTCGGAGGCCAGGGTTCGGTGGGGGGTGGATCAATTCTTGGCCGGCTGATGTGGGTCAGTTTAGCGGCTCTTCCGCAATTCGGGTGAAGCGTGGCGAGGTCAGGTGCCGCAAAGGAGCCGGTGGCGTAAGAGCGCCAGTCCCGCCCGGCCATACATCATGCGCTTCAGGGCCTTCAGCTTGTGGATCCACCCTTCCGTGAGGCCGTTGCTCCAAGGCAGGCGCAACGCCTCGTACACCGCCGGGAAGTCCTGTTCGAGGCGATGGGCGAAGCCCATCAAGGGCCGAACCGTATCCTGCTTCACCGCATCGATCCACGCCGCCAGGGTGTCGGCTCGACGCTCCCGCACCATTCGCGCGAACGGCTCGGCGAGGCTCCAGACCCTGGCATACTGCCCGTCGAAGCGGGCCAGAGACGTCAGAAAAGCGACCTCGTCTTCCGACCGACGGGCGGGACCTTTCCAGAACAAGCTGCAGAGCTGCCGGGCGGTCATCGGGCGCATCTGGGGACACGCGTCCTTCGAGACGCCCGCCGACCGGCGCAGGGCGGTCACTACCTCGGCGACCCGGGAGCGGCCCCCCGGGATACCCCATGCAGCGCAGTTCCCGATAGATCTCCCGGGCGTTGCGGCACCCCTGCTCCCACCGCTGGATGATATAG
>JBFMCJ010000785.1 GCA_040754675.1 Bacillota bacterium | reverse complement strand
CTTCGGGATCGGAGATGCGCGTGCTGGTGATGACGTCCATGAGCGTCCGGTCGGATTCCTCGTCGTAGATGGGCTTGTTCAAGGAGACGTAAGAGTTGAGCGGGATATGCTTCTGGCGGGTCGCCGTCTTGATGGCGGTAATCATCTGGCGGGTCACGCAAAGTTCCGCAAAAGCCCGAAAGGATGCCAGCTTGTCCGCCCGGAAGTCCCGGATGGCTTTGTAAAGCCCGATCATCCCTTCCTGGATGATGTCCTCCCTGTCCGCGCCCACCAAAAAGTACGAACGAGCCTTGGCACGCACGAAATTGCGGTACTTGCTGATCAGATACTCCAGGGCCAGTTTGTCGCCTTCCTTGGCGTACTCCGCCACCTCTTCATCGCTGAGGGCCGCATACACGTCGTAATAGTCGCGGTGCGCGAAGACGCCCACCCGGATCGCCCCCATGACCCACCAAGCTGATGCGGTCGCCCGCACCTCTTTACGCTACCGGCCCGTCCCCCCGCGAAGCCCGCATAAACCGCCCTCGACCCGGCCGGTTGGTGCCGGCCCAATTATATGGCACCCTTCGAGACAGCGTCAATAAAAGCCCGTCACCTCGATATTCGTGCCCGTCTCCGCAGGAGAAAATCCCCTCTCAATCACGGCGATCCGGCCATTTCACGGCCCTTGAGCTGGCGGCGGCGAACCTCGTAAAGCATCAGCGCGCCCGCCACCGAGGCGTTGAGAGAGGCCACCGCGCCGAACATAGGAATCCGCACCAAGAGGTCGCACCGGCGGCGCACCAGTTCGGACATCCCCTCTCCCTCCGAACCGATCACAACGGCAACCGGCCCGGTCAGGTCGGCCTCCCACAGGGACTGGCGAGCCTCGGGCTCCGCCCCCACCGCCCAGAAGCCGGCCTTCTTCAGGCGCAGCAGAGCATCGGCCACGCTCGACACCCGTGCCAGCCGGACGTGGCGCACGGCGCCGGCGGAGGCGCGTTCCACCGCCGGGGTGATCGGGGCACTGCGGCGGACCGGCAACACCACGCCCCTCACCGCCACCGCTTCGGCAGTGCGCAGCAGGGCGCCCACGTTCTGCGGATCGGTCGGGTGGTCGAGCACCAGAATCAGGGGCGGCAGGGCTTCGTCGACGCCGCCCGGACGCCTGGCATCGGGTGCCGTCAGGTCCTCGAGTTCAACGTACCCGACGGGGGCCGTGCGCGCCACCACGCCCTGGTGGTGCTCCGTTCCCGAAAGCCGCCGCAGGACCGGCCGGGGTACCCGCTGGACCGGTATGCCCTGCTGCCTGGCCAGTTCCACCAGTTCCCCCAGGGCTTCGGCACCCTCGGCGACGTAAAGCCGGTCAACCGGGCGCCCGGAGCGGAGCAGTTCGGCGACGGGCCGCCGCCCTACCACCACTGAGCTCCGGGGCTCTGCCCGCCCGCCGGCGGGACGGTTGCGGCGCTCACCGCCGCTCGCTTCCCGGCCGTCCATGGGCGTCCAGCTCCAGCCCCAGCTTCAGAAGTTCCACCAGCCGTTCGGTCTGGCCCTGCAGGTA
>JBFMCJ010000784.1 GCA_040754675.1 Bacillota bacterium | reverse complement strand
CTGGGCCTGTTCAAAGCGGGCTTTGCCAACCAGCCCGTGGCCCATACCCAGACCCTCTGGAACTTCCTGGGCATGGCCCTGGCCGGCCTGGGGTTCGTTTTGATGGGGGGCTGCCCCTTAAGGCAGCTGGTGGCCGCGAGCGAGGGCCACTCCGACGCCGCCGCGGCGGTGCTGGGCATGGTCTTCGGCGCCGCCCTGGCCCACAACTTCGGCCTGGCCGCGGGCCCGGCGGGCGTGCCCCCGGCCGGCAAGCTGGCGGTGGTGGCGGGGTTGGTGGTGCTGACGGCCTACGCCACGGCGAACGCGCTGGCCGCCCGGGCCGGTCGCAGGCTCTCGGGAGGCGAAGTCCCCGCGCATTTTGAGTGATTTACTCACGGCGCCCGCGCCGCCACCGGGACATGAGAGGGGCGTTGCCGGGAGCGGGTGCCCCTTGCCTCGCCACGCCACGGTCTCTGCCGGCGTGGGCTCTGCCGGCAGAATACCACTCTTCTCCTCGCGTATCGGGCGCAAAATTTCCCGCCCCATCAAGAGAGCGCATATTATTCGCCTATAGGCGAATTTTTCGTCTCTAATTTACCGCAATTCAGCGCTTGCATGTTGGGTCATTCGTGGATAAACTAACGTTATAAGGAGTTGGCGGCGACATGCCAATAGGGGAGAAAATCCGCGCCCTGCGGAAGGATAAACAGCTCACCCAGCGCGAACTGGCCCGGCGGGCGGGGGTATCGCCGCAGTACCTGTGCGATGTGGAATGCGGTCGGGTAAATCCCAGCCTGAGCGCCTTGGAGAAGATTGCCGCCGGTCTGGGCCTGCCCACGGTGGCCCTTCTGACGGAGCGGGACCCGCGCGACCTGGAGACGGTGGAAATCCCCGTTATCGGCAGCGTCCCGGCGGGAGGGCCGGTGGTGACGGAGGAGGCCGTGCTGGATTACCTCCCGCTGCCCCGGCGCCTGGCCAGAGAGGGGGTTTTTGCCCTGGAGGTCAGCGGGGATAGCATGCGGGACATGGGTATCGAACACGGCGACATCGTGCTGGTCCGGCAGCAACCGGTGGCCGAGGTCGGCCAGACCGTTATCGTTCGCGTAGAGGGGGAAGTCACCTGCAAGCGGTACTACCCGCGGGGTAACAAGATAAGGCTGGAGCCGGCCAACAGCTCCTTCCAGCCCCTGGAATTCAATCCCGACAAGGTGGAAATCGTCGGAGTGGTTACCCACGTCATCAAGAAGGTGCGGTGAGCGCCGAGACGGTTTGCATTTCCGGAGCAGGATCCACAATGATCGTCCATCTCTTTATGCTCAACGGCGAAGCTGACCGGGTGCTGGTGGCAAGCACCCGTTTCTGTCCCCGGGTAGAGGCCCTTAACTCCCGGGAAGTTTTCTGCGTGCCCGCCACTGCGGAGCACGGCCGGGAACTCTTTGTCACCCTCGCCCGGGAAGGGTACCGGGTGCTGGCGGGAGCCGGTCGCTCGTGCCTGGTGGCGCGCCTGGCCTCCCTGACGCTTCGCCGGCCCCATCTGCCCCGCCGGGCCCTCAAAATCGACCC
>JBFMCJ010000783.1 GCA_040754675.1 Bacillota bacterium | reverse complement strand
GGTGGCCCGGGTGGCCGTGCACCGGACCGGGCGGCCGCCCATCTATACCCGGGAGGTGAAGGAGGCGCTGGTGCGGGTGTGGACCATCCTGACCTTCCCGGCCGGCAAGCGGTTGGCGCCCTTTCTGCCGGAGGTGGTGCCCGTCCTGGAGCGCTGGGGGGAGCTGAGCCTCACCCCCGAGGTGCGGGAGCGGCTGCTGCGGATCAGCGCCGCGACGGTGGACCGGCTGCTGGCCCGGGAGCGCCAGCGGCTGCAGATCAAAGGGCGCAGTGGCACCAAGCCCGGCAGCCTGCTCAAAGGCGCCATCCCCATCCGGACCTTCGCCGAGTGGGACGACACGCGTCCGGGCTTTCTGGAGGTCGACCTGGTGGGCCACGACGGGGGCGACGCCCGGGGGGACTTCGCCCAGACCCTGGACATGGTCGACGTCGCCACCGGGTGGATCGAGACGGTGGCGGTGCGCAACAAGGCGCAGAAGTGGGTCGTCGACGCCCTCCAGCGCCGGCTGTTGGCTTTCCCCTTCCCCATCCTCGGTATCGACTCCGACAACGGGGCGGAGTTCATCAATGCGCAGCTCTTGCGCTTTTTCGAATCCCACCGGATCACCTTCACCCGTTCGCGGCCCTATCGCAAGAACGACAACGGCCACGTGGAGCAAGAGAACTGGTCGGTGGTGCGCCGCTACGTGGGCTACTTGCGCTACGATACGCCCCGAGCAGGTCGCGCGGCTCGACGCCCTCTACTCCCCGCTGCGGCTGTACACGAACTTCTTTCAGCCCGTCCAGAAGCTGGTGCGGAAAGAGCGGCACGGCGCCCGGGTGCGGCGCTTCTACGACGACCCCCAGACGCCGTACCACCGGGTGCTGGCCCATCCGGCCATCTCCGAGAAACGCAGGGCCGCCTTGCGCCGGCTTTATGCGACGCTGAACCCGGCCGAGTCGCGCCGCCGGATTACCGAGCTCCAGGACCAGCTGGCCGACCCGGTCGTGCGCGGCCAACACCCGGCCGAGGCATCCAGTGAGGCGCTCGGGTCCGGCTCACCCGGTCGGCTGGACCCGGGTTGAAATTGAAACGTCGGAACGCCGGCTCTCGCCTCCCGGTCGTCAGATCCGGCCGCTACCTCAGTCCGCTGGGCTCGACATCGCATGCAATGGCCCAGGCAAACCCCAAAAGCTCCCGGGCCACCGCGGTCGCGGCCACCGTCGTAGCCTTGGCGGCCAAGCTGGCTCGGATCGCCTTGGCGATGTGACGCTCGGGGCGATTGTTTGCGGGCATCCGTCCCGAGCTTTACGCCGCCAAGCTTGCCCTCCTCGACCGCCACGCGGCGCCCTATCCCACGGCCCAGGTCCTGACCTGGCTGGCCGAACGGATCGACCAGATACTCGACCGCAACCCGTACTCGGTCAAGCAGGGTCGGACGGGGAGCTCACCTCGAAGCAGCGGCTTGAGGAAAGGCCTTGACAGGGGATCATGCGTGTAGCTGCTCATCCCTTACCGGGGGGACGTAACCTACGTTCGTCGTGAACGGGGGGCGGCCTCGTTCAT
>JBFMCJ010000782.1 GCA_040754675.1 Bacillota bacterium | reverse complement strand
TTTACCGTCCGCAATCTTCAAGAACGCATCCACCACCCGCGGGTCAAATTGCTGGCCTGCACACCGCCGCAGTTCCTCCCGAGCCTGCGCCGAAGTGAAGGCCGCGCGATACGGCCTGGGCGAAGTCATCGCATCGTAGGTGTCCACCACCCGGATGATCCGCGCAAGAAGCGGGATCTCCTCTCCGATCAAGCCCGCAGGATAACCGCTGCCACCGTAGTCCTCGTGGTGGTGCCACACGGCTGCAATCACCGCGGCCGGAAACCCCGCTTGCTCAAGAATTCCCGCACCCGCCACGGGATGACACTGCACTTCGGCCATTTCTTCCTCGGTGAGACGTGCCGGTTTCAGCAGAATTCCGTCCGTTACACCGATCTTCCCCACATCATGCAAGAGCCCGGCCAGGTAGACCTGCTCCTGCTCCTCAGTACTGAGCCCCAATATCCTAGCGCACGCCCGCGCCCACCGCGCCACCCGCAGGGAATGACCCCGCGTGTAAACATCCTTGGCCTCCACGGCCGCCGCCAGCGCCCGCACCGCACTCAGATAGTGCTCCCGCAGCGACGAGTACAGGCGCTCGTTCTCCAGCGCCAGCCCGGTCTGGCTCGCGACGATCGCCAGATACCGGATTTCTTCGTCGGTCCAGCGCCGCGGTACGGGGGAATAAACCTTCAATGTGCCTAGAACCTTTCCACCCGCCCGTACCGGCACCACGGCCACCGCACGCATCTCCGCCGAGCAGTAAGGCAGATGCATGCCCGGCCCGCCCGCCGTCAGGTCTTCCACCACCACGGGCTCTCCCGTCTGCAGCACCTTCCCCAGGACGGTACCCTCCGGCCGGACGCGGCCCGCCCTGGCCCCGAGCTCCGCGCCCATGCCCAGGTTCCCCTTCAGCACCAGCTCACCCGTCTCCTCATCAAGCAGCCGCAGGGCACACCACTCTGCCCCCAGGACATCCCTGACGCTCCCCAGAGCTGATTCCACCACCGCATCCACGTCCAGGCTGCCCGACACCATCCGTCCCACTTCCATCAACCGCTCCAGCATGGCCGCCCTCAGCTTGAACTCGCGCACAAGGCGGGCATTCTCAAGCACCAGAGCAAGGCTGGTGCCCAGCGCGGTCAGAAACGCGGTCTCGTCTTCGGCAAAACCCGCACCTTCCGGCCTGCCCGCTATGGTCAGCACACCTGTCACCCTGCCCCCGACCATCAGGGGTACAGCTACCGCTGGGTGCCTTTCTTGCGGTATGCCTCCTCTCCGCTGGCTGCTAAAGTTAACGGAGCGGTTCTCCCGCTCGACGGCGGCAACCACCTCGCCGGGCGGTACCGCGCGGCGTTTCTCGCCTGGCTCCACGGTAGCTGGCACTTCGCCGCCCGCCACCCCCGGTGCCGCTTCAGGAAGCATCACCACCGACCCGCTGGTGGCACCGGTCAACTCCATCACCGCCCCGAGCGCCCGCCGGGCCACTTCGGCCACCTCGAGGCTGCCGGAAACGGTCCGACTGAACTCAAAGAGAGCAGCAAGCTCGTCCGCCTTCCTGCTCGGTTCTTGCCT
>JBFMCJ010000781.1 GCA_040754675.1 Bacillota bacterium | reverse complement strand
AAGCAGGCTGGACGGACGCGGAGATCCTGGCGGTCTTCCTTGACCCCGCAAACGGGATCGGAGAGCGATACCGGCAGCGTGGCCGCCAGCCGGCAAAGCTCATCCTGGCCGAGGTTGCCCGTGCGAGGGCGAAGGGACCCGCTGGCACCCAATCCCATGTCGCATTACCCTCTTCATCCCCCGACCCTGCCTGCAGCGTCAAATGCGACAAGGAAAATACTGGAGATGAGTGGCGGGATGAGTGGCGGACGGAGGGGCCGTCCCCCGTCTGCGGCGCCACCGTCCGCCTGTTCCGGCGTACCCGTGAATTCCTCGCCAAAAGGCTATACTGCGGCAGGCTGACCTGCCCACGCTGCCGGCGGGACTGGACGGGGCGCATCCTGGGCCAGTTCAGCGACAAGGCCCGGGCGGCAGGGGAGACCGTATACCGCTTCGTTGCCCCTGCCAATAAGTTGCGCACCATCGAACGCGGGCTAGAGCGGGCGATAGCCGCCCGGGGTGATCGCCACGGTTACATCCGCGTCATCCGGCGGGGCGGGGTGCTGGTCGAGCTGCTGGCATCCGTCCGCTACGGCTACCGCGGACCCGGGCTGGTCCAGGAGATCACCGTGGAGGCGGCCGAGGAGCGCCTGCGCGGGCTGCTGGCCGAGGTGGAGGATAAGGCCCAGGTCCGGTTTTCGCATACCTGGGCCTTGACGGAGGAGGCGGGGGGCGGATGGCAGTTCGTGACCGATGTCACCGGCGTTGACGTCGATGTCATCGAGGAGGCCACGGCGTATTTCTTTGAGACCGCCCGCCCCGACTCGGACACGCTGAGGGCCTGGCCAGATGCCGAGCTGGCCGAGGCCCCCGAACCCGAGTTCGAGGCCGTGGTGGAGCAGTGGCTGACGCTGCTGCACCGGCTGGAGGAGGGGTCAAAACGACGACTCGCTGCCTGACCCGACCACAATGTGGCCCGCCGCCTAGCGGCGCACGCGGCCGGGTCGGTCCCCGACGAGGCGCGGGCGGTCCCGACCCCTTCGCCCTCCTCGGCCCGTTGCCCGTCCGCCGGGTCGGGCGCGTCATTGGCTTTCCCGGGGGTCCTTTTCTTATCAGGCTTGAGACGGCGTTGGGCGAACACGTTTTCCTGCTGAGCAGGGGCAGGGTGCGCCGCCTGGCGAAGCTGTCCGAGGAGGCGGTCGCGCGGAGGGCGGTGGGCACAGCGGGCCGGGGGGTGGCTGAAACAAAGGAGGGCGACGGGTAATGGCGCGGGTGCAGGTGTGGCGGTCGGAGGACGAACTGCGGCCCGGGCGCGGGCCGGGCAGGCCCGGCGTCCCCGCGGCGCCGGGCGGGGGCACGGGGGCGCAGGAGCCGGGGGGAAAGACAAACTCCAAGCGGGCAGAAGCCGATCAGGAACTGGTGGGCCGCCTCGTAAGGGTCCATTTACTGGGCCCCCTGGCCGGGGCCGGCACCGACGGCCGCGTGCTCCTGGGCACGCTGCGGCGGGTGACGAGGTACCTCCTAATGGTTCAGACAGGGGGCGGCCGGGAACTCCGTGTCTACAAGCACGGCGTGATTGCCCTGGAGGCG
>JBFMCJ010000780.1 GCA_040754675.1 Bacillota bacterium | reverse complement strand
GGCGGCCGCACCGGCCGCGAAGTCAGTGATTGCCTCAGCCGCCGTGGAGTCGGCGGTTGCCTCGGCCTCTCTACCAGCCTCCTGCCCGTGCGCTGGCGGTGCGGCGAGGCGTTCAGCCTCTTGCAGCACACCCGCCAGGACGTCCTCTCCCTGGCCCGCCACGTCAGCGACGACCTCTCCTGCTTCCCCGACTACCGTGACTACCGTACTGGCTGCTTCGGTCGCGGACCGGGCAAGATCGGTAGCTTCCTTGAGGTCCGGGGGCACGGGCAGGGCCGCGAGGGCATGGCGCGGTTCTCTCCGGCCGCGGCAGGCCGCCACCCGGGGCGGCTACGACCACCAGTAGCAAGATGAGGGCCACCCCTGCTCTCAGCGGTCGGTTCCCGTTGCGATGGTGGGGCACATACATCCCTCCTCGCTTGGGGAATTGCCGTGTGGAGTGCCAGATCGGTGGGAGGTGCTCATCACCCCCCCGCAGCCACGCTGCCGCTCTTTGGTCATCCCGCCATGGGTTACATACGTGGAACCCGGGTCCGGCTCCGGAGGTATGGCGGAGCACTGCCGCCCGGGCGCTTCCGGCGCATCGTCTTGGGGTCCGTTAACGCCCGGGTAACGTCGGTCGGTTATGGTTGCGAAGTGGACCCCCGTCGGGTAATGTCGGAGCAGGATTTACTCGCCTCGCGTGGTATTATAGAGGTAGCCGACCCAGAGTTTTACTGAAGGCCGCCTACCTGAGAGGCGAAAGAGAGACCCCGCCGGGGTCGGGGGCGGAATGCCATGGGTACGAGCGTCCAAGTGGCAGTGGTGGGGGCGCTGGCCGGGGTCGCGGTGGCTCTCGGCCAGGTAGCAATAGTGTGGTTCGCACGCGGGTGGCGTTTCCGTTTGTGGAAGCACCGGGCCCATGGTTGAGCCAGCCTCATGGACCTGAACAAACTTCCGCGCCTTGCTCTAAGGGCGACGCGGAGTGAGTTGCAACCGCCGCGACACCCACGGAAAGGAGGTGAAAAAGCTTGAGCACGATACGTCGCACTACTCTCGGCAACCTGGCCCTGCTGCTTTTCGTGGCCTTCCTGTTCCAGGTGGTGATGGCCACCGGCGCCCTGCTGGGCACTGCCCGCGCCAACGCCAGCAAGACTCCTCTGACCACGAGTGGCGAGAACGTGTGGAAAGAGGATGGCTGGGTGCACGTGAGAGTCACGTTGTCGCCGATTACGCCGCTGCTGGATGGGTGGTACCTGCATCTCCGCTTTCCGGGACTGCCCGATCTCGGCGTTAAGGTCGATATGACGTTGAGCGGGACCGTCGATGACCAGGTGTATACCAGCGTGTACACGGGGGTCTATGACCAGGTCTACGCAACGGTGTATGCGAGCACGTACCAGATGTTGCTCGCACTGCGCTACCTACCCTCCCCCGACGTGTACGTAGGCCCCGGCTATAAGGTGGAGTTCACCCAAGCGGAGTGGGATAGCGTGGCCCAGACGGTCTACCTGTCAGGGATCTTCAGACCGCCTCCGCTGCCTCCTCCGGCGGTGCCGGTGCCGACCACTGTGCCGACGGACACCGGGGTGCTG
>JBFMCJ010000779.1 GCA_040754675.1 Bacillota bacterium | reverse complement strand
TCTCCGCATCCGCCTGCAGGGGGAGGACACCATCAACCCCTCTCTCCCCCTCCCGCCTCCTCTCGCCACCGAAGCTGGCCTGACGGCTCGCCTCCCCACCTATCTCCCCAAGGGGTTCGCCCCCGAACCCCTCCTGCAGGTGCACGATACTAGCCGCGGCCCCGTGCTCGTGGCTGGCTACGTCAACAGGCGCACCGGCACCACCGACCTCCGCCTGGCCCAGGCGCAAGCAGTTCAGCCACCCCTCCTTGCTCTGCCTGGCGGCCCCCCGGGAGCCCTGCCCCCGGGCACCGCCCTGGTACGCAGCGGGGAAGTCAGGGTCACCGATAAGGTGACCGCACGTTACGCCCTCACCCGGGTCCAGCCGCCCGGATCGCGTCAGGCCCGCGAGGTAGTCTATTTACTCTGGACCGACGCCCACACCACGTTCCTTCTCGAAGGAGCGATCCCGCTGAAGGAAGCCGTTCTCGTCGCCCGCTCCGTGGGGCCCGCCAGGGCCGGACCTGACAGACCGGGCGAGGCCCCTTCTCAGCAAGGAGAGGGAGAAGGTTAGCCCGGCCCGCACGGTGGCGGGATGTACACCCCAAACAGTCGCAATCTCCTCCACACTGTAGCCGCTCCAGTAGTGCAGCAGGAGCAGTTCGGCGCTTCGGCAGGGAAGCCCGCGCATCTCGTCGAGCAGGCGTTGCTCGCTGGTCGGGGCAGCGTGAGGACCAGAACGGCACTGCACCCCTCTCCTTGTCACGGCTGACCGGGACAACCCCAGAGCCAGGCAAGCCAGCCAGGCACCGAGGGAACAACTGGTCCTGGCTGCCCGCCCCAGCCTGGCAGCGTGAAGAAAGGTTTCCTCCGCAACCCGCTCGGCCGCCCGCCGGTCACCGAGCCTGAGATAGACCAGACGCAGGACGCGGTCGCCCTGCTCCTGCAATGCCAGCTCCAGCGCCTGCACGGGGTCCTGGCGGTACAGCTTCGCCCACGCCCCCGGGTCGGTCCCAAGCAAGCAACTCCCAGCCCGGACCCCCCATGCCCGGCTCCCCCTCTTCCGGTCGGTGTGAACCGCTCCACTCTATTTGAAGCTTTGAGCCAGGCCACGTGTTGGGGGCCCCTGCTGAACCCGCCGAGAAGTACTGCGCTACCGTGGTGCCTGCGGCGCAGGCGCTGCGCCGCTCGGGAACGTTTCCGGCGGCCATGGGGGCGACCGCTGGCCGAGCTCCAGATGGTACACGAGACTGAAGAACCGGAAGAACTGGAACCGGTAATAGTGACCGCGGGAAACGAGCCACTTCCCCGGCCCCAGCCTGGTGGAGGTGAACCTGCGTCCCACTACCACCCTCCCCGTGGCATCCACGTAGGCCAGGCTGCTGCAGCCTCCCGTGAGGAAGGCCGGGTAGGAAACCTCGACCTCCCACCCCGGGAAGCCGTCGACCGCCCGCACCCGGCGGGAGAGACTGCGCACGGCGCCCAAGCCGGAGGCCAGCCACCCCAGAGGAGGAGGTATCTGCCTCCGGTACACCCCCTCCAGGCCTTCGGCCCGGTAGCACCCCAGCACTTCTCCCCGCTCGTTAAGCCGGTACCACATAAA
>JBFMCJ010000778.1 GCA_040754675.1 Bacillota bacterium | reverse complement strand
CGCCTGCCTTCCCGTTCCGGCCGGTGCACACTGGCCTCATGATAGCGGTGCGGCAGCTTCTGGGGCTGCCGCACCGGATCTCTGGAAGCACTGCAAGGGCCACCGCCTCACCACCTGCTCCTAGTAGAGCGTCCCGTAAATAACATTTCAATGACAAGTTAGGTGACAGAGAGGGTCTCCAACCCGTGCTTCCAGCGAAAGACGACCGGCTCCTGGTTGAGGTCGTCGATGTACTGCGCAATCCGGCGGGCCATTTCGTCTTTGGAGTTGGCCCGGATGCCGCGCAAGAGGCTCTTGGCCATCTTGGCGAAGAAGGCTTCGATGAGGTTCAGCCAGGAGCCGTGCTTGGGCGTGAAGATGAACTCGAACCGATTCGGGACCGTGGCCAGGTAGCTGCGCGTCTCTTTGGAGAGGTGGGCGGAGTGATTGTCGAGGATGATGCGGATCGGGATCCCGCCGGGGTAGCTGGCATCGAGCCGCTTCAGAAACTGAACGAACTCCCGGCTTCGGTGACGGTTGACCACCTGGCTGTGGACGTGCCCCGTTAGCAGGTCGATGGCAGCCATCAAGGTGAGGGTACCGTGGCGAACGTACTCGTAGTCCCGGCTCCAGCCCCTTTGCTGACCGGGCTGCGGGGGCCGGTCGGGGGCGGTGGTCCCCAGCACCTGGATGCCGGGTTTTTCGTCGTACGAGAGCACCGCATGCAGCGGGCCCGAAGGGTCCTGCCGCTGGCGAAGC
Organism: Bacillota bacterium; assembly: GCA_040754675.1. NCBI lineage: Bacteria > Bacillati > Bacillota > Bacillota bacterium. Next base: position 845 of record JBFMCJ010000778.1, on the reverse strand, counting down.
AGCTCCACGTGCTTGTAGACGAGGAGCAGTTGCGCCATCTTCGCGTCGAAGTCCGGATCACGTCGCTCCAGGTAATAGCGGATCTTGTGGGGGCGGATCGCGTGCTCGGCAAGAACCCGAGACAGGGTCCCGGTCCCTATGCAGACCAGGCTGGGATGGCCGGCGGCTTCGCAGTGCCGGCGGATGTGTCGGACCAGCAGCCGCGTGGTCCACAGCTCGTGGGGATAGCCCAGATCCTTGGGCTTTTGGCACGCCAGCGAGACGACCCACGCCCGTGCCTCGGCCGGGATACGGGGGCGCCTCCCTCGTCCGGGAAGGTCACCCAGGGCGGCTTCGGGCCCCAACTGCAGCGCCTTGTCAATACAGCGCTCCACCTTGGGGCGATTAGTCCCAAGGCGAGCCGCAATGGAAGAAATGGTCTCCCCTGCGGCGTAAGCGAGCAGCATGCGGGCCCGCTCGACCCGGCGCACGGCGGTAGTACGGGAGCGGCTGATGCGCTCAAGCTGGGCGGCCATCTCCTCGGACAAGACCAATGCCGGTCGCTTCCTTTCGAACGGCACCACCCTCAACCCCCTCCTGGCGGCTGAGGGCAGTGTATCAGAGTTACGAAGGTACTGCCATGTTATTTGCGGGTCACCCTACTAGTAGGCGGCGCCCCGCTCCATGTCCTCCGTCTGTTCGTCCGCGGAGATCTTGCCGTCGCCGGTGTCGGCCTCAGCGTCCGCACCGTACGCCCTCGCCGGCTCCTGCCCGGCCTCGCCCGGACTCTCGAGAGCCCCGTTCTCCGCGGCGTTCTCGCCTGCCGCCGGGCCCTCCTGGCCTTCTCTTGCCTCGAGCACGGCGTC
>JBFMCJ010000777.1 GCA_040754675.1 Bacillota bacterium | reverse complement strand
AGGCCGCTGCCCAGGCTGCCAGGGCCGGCGAGGCGGCAGCCGAGGGGGACAGGCTCAGCGCGGAAGCAGCCAGGCAGGCCGTCTCGGCCCGGGAGGCCGCACAGCAAAGCCACGAGCTGGCCCTGAAGCTGCTCGAGGCCGTGGCGCAGGTGGAACAGATCCTGGGGCTCATCGGCGAGGTGGCCCAGCAGACCAACCTGCTGGCGCTGAATGCTGCCATTGAAGCCGCCCGGGCGGGGGAGCAGGGGCGGGGCTTTGCGGTCGTGGCTGATGAGGTAAGCCGTCTGGCGGGGCGTTCGGCCGACGCGGTCGGCCAGGCGTCTCAGTGGTTCGCCAGGATGCGGGAGGCGGCAGGGTCGGCGGCCGAGGCCACGGCGGCTGCCGACCAGGCGGCGGCGCGGCAGGCCGAGAGCGTTCACGCCATGGCCGGGGCGTACCGGCAGATCCGCGAGGCCACGGAGGGTATTGCCACGTTCACGAGGCGGACGGCGGAGCGGGCCGAGGCCATGGCGCGAAGCGGGGACACCATCCGGACGGCAGCCGAGACCATGTCGTCTCAGTCGCAGGAACTGGCGGCGGGTATCCAGCAGATTTCGGGCGGGGTCGAGCAGCAGGCCGCAACGGCGCAGGAGACCTCGGCGCAGTCGGCGGCGGTGGCAGAGGCCACCCAGAGCCTGCGGGGGCTCGTCGCTCGCTTCAAGATGACACAGCGCTGACCAACCGGGGAACAAACGAGCGGGCCAGGAAGGCAGACAGGGCGAAAGCTCGCCGTCTTGCGTTTCAGGCCACGATGGCGCCCACCGGCTCGGGACGGATGGGGGCCGAGGGCCTTGCCGGCGGCGTCTCAGGAACCGGCCCCGTCTCCGGCAGGCTCCAGGCATCCCGGTACCCGTACTGCCGCGCGGCATCAAATGCCAGCACAACCACGCCCTCGGGGCTGTCTACGACAGACAGCCTCTCTGCATCGATGAGGAGTGTCTCGTGGCGGTCGCGGGCCAGCACGTAGACACCGCGGGTGGTCTGGACGATACGGACAGTGTAGCCCTGCCGGGACAGCACCGCAAAGATCAGCATCGCCCGGTCAAGCGGGCGGCCGACGCGGTGTTCGAGCACCTGCCCCGCCAGCATGACCCGGTCGGGCTCGAGGAAAATGGAGCCGGGCTCAATGCGGTGGCGCATCCACACCAGGAGCTCGTGTGCGCCTGCAAGCTGGCGGGCCAACCTGGCCACGGCCGGATCCGTGCGAGAGGCCAGGGCATAGGCCTCCGGCCGGTGAACCAGCAACGTCTGGTGCGCGTAGAGAGCCAGCGTGTACACCGAATCAGGGGCCTGAGCGCTCCGGCTGAAGACTGCCTTTCGGACTCGAAAGGCAAGTTGGGCGGCCATCGCGTCGCGCTCTTCGTCGCTCGCCGCACGCTTCTTCCGGAACTCGTCATCAGCCGGTATGACGCCACGAATAGCGTTGCCCTTGACCGCGGCCGCCCGTACGGCGGGCCGATCCAGCTCAGAGAGCGGCATGGGGCCGAGACAGGCGGCATCGTTGAACGCTCGCTCGACGAAAAGTCGGGACGACCGCGGCGGCTCT
>JBFMCJ010000776.1 GCA_040754675.1 Bacillota bacterium | reverse complement strand
AATCGCGGGGTGGAGGGTGTTTGTTACTGGGTTGCCTTGTTTGAGGACGGCGCCTGGGACGTCATTCAAGTGATTAAGCCGGACGCTCGGGCCTCGTCCGGCAGGGTGGATATCCCAACAGAGGAGAACCGCAGGATAACAGAGTCGTTACCACAAGGAGCCGCGGTAATTGCGCAGGTACACTCCCATTTGGGCTCGGCGTTTCACTCCGATCGCGACGACCGTAACCCGTACTCGTTCGAGCCTGGATTCTTGAGCATAGTAGTGCCGTGGGGTGCCAACGAGTCGGTACGCTGGCCTCTCGACGTGAAAGTGTACGAGCTCGTTAGCTACCCGAGATGGCGGCCACTGTCACCCCGCGAGGTAGCGCGGAGGGTGGTGACCTCGGGATGATGATGAAGGAGTGTTGGACGCTTGCGGACGCCCGTAATCGCGCGTTTGCTGAGAACGTGGGCGCCGACTGGCAGGCGGGTGTCCCTTTGTACCTCTCTGCTACGGGAGATTGGGCCAAGTCTCCCCAGGGCCAACTCATCCTGTTGTACATGGCGAATCAACTCCCCAGGATGGGGCCGGGCTATCGACGCATCACGGTGTCGTCCGCTCTGGATGTGCCGCTGAGGCCTGAGCTCCGGTCATGGGTGCCAGTTACAACTCTCGCGAGCGCCATGCTGTATCGCATGCAGGCGCTGATGCCCGGTGAATACTGTATGGACAGACAGAAGCCCCATGCCTCGGTCGCTGTCCGAGTGGGACCTCCCGCAGGGCCGTCATCGCCATGCGACATGGCCGTGGTCACCAAGGATTGGGTGGTCAGGCTCACCGTCGGAGACTCAGCGGTTGCGACGAACGGCGCTCGTCACGTCGGCGAAGAGGCGTACAACCCCATCAGCGCGCAATGGGCGGTTGCAGCTCTCTGCGCTCTGCTTTACCTACGCCATTCGATGTGCTCCACACTGGACACCGTGTATGAGTGGACCTGCTGGACGGCTTCCCTTCCGGCGGAAGCGCCCCCGGTCGATGCGATCGATCTCGGGTCGCTGACACTGATCGGCTGCGGTGCCGTGGGAAATGCCTTTCTCGAAGTTCTGAGGGCGTGGCCGCGGGTGAGCGGTGAGCTCAGGGTTTACGATCCGGAGGAGACAGACGAAACTAACCTCAACCGATATCTCCTATTGGGCCGCGAGGGAGTAGGACGTGCCAAGGTCTTCCTGGCGGAGCAGGCTTTGGGCCATGTGGATTCGCTCTCGGTGTGGGGCTTTGAGCGCGAGATCACGAAAAGGGAATTGGCGGACGCTGGACGGATAGTGCTGGCGGTCGACAGGGTAGATCCCCGGATTCAGGTTCAGGCTTCCTGGCCCAGCCTCTTGCTTGAGGCGGGAACGGGTCGCCAGTGGTTCCATGTGGCACACTGCCACCGGGGGCTGGTCGCTTCGCATAAGGTTGCGTGCCAGGGTTGCCTCCACGGCTCGGGTAGGGACTTGCGGCGCGAAGAGCGGGAGGCCAGTGTGGTCTTTGTGTCGGCTGTGGTCGGTGCTGTATTGATGAGGGAGCTTCTGCTCATCTTTAAGGCCGGGCAGGACGCGGCG
>JBFMCJ010000775.1 GCA_040754675.1 Bacillota bacterium | reverse complement strand
GGACGGCAACCAGTCCACCAGTCCAGAAAACAGACCACCCACTGCACCCGCCGGCGAGGCAAAGGAGGAACAACCCATACCGCGTGTGCGCAAGCTACCGTCCAGTAGTCAGAGCCGCACCGAACCACGAAAGGCCCAAGCGTACGCACCACCCTGCCGTCAGGCAGCATGGCTCCGTACAGCAACGCGCCCCACCACACCGTCCCGCCCTCACACCGGAGTCCCCACCGCCCACCCAGGTTACAGCGGCACGAGGCCACGCCCGACACCAGAGGATAGGTGAGACGGCACCGACCAGCACGCCGCGACAGCCAGGGGTGGCACTGCTGCACGACGCAGGCCACAAACCACGCCGCGAGCGCCAACCAACACGCCACCAAATCAATCCCCCCTCGCTCCCCTCTTCCCCGTCCAGCCGAACAGGAGAAACAACCGCCGCGAATCCCCCACTTGCACCGAAACCGGGCCTCAGGACGCTATGTAGGCACGCCGAACCTGCGCAAGCACAGGCCCGGCACCTCCACCAAGCGTTAGGTGTTAGGAATCCGAGTCCACCCAGAACCTCATGCCTCCTGCGTAGACCAGTCGCTCATCCAGGCGGGCGCCGTGCGGCGCAGAGTCGCGCAGGGAAACAGCATCGCGCTCGCCCACCCCGTGCGTAACAATGAGATGTTCGCATATGCCCCGCGCAGTCATGCCCTTCCGGCCGCAGAACCCGCAACGATAACGCCAGTCCCACCCCACAAACCATCCCGCCCAGCGGTACTTCCGGTATTTCTCAACCGCCAGACGGAAAACAGTTCCTTTGCGCACACACCAGCCTGCGGGGGTCTGCACAAGCTCCACCGTGCACACCTCCTGCACTCCCGACTACCGCCACCCGGCCAGAAAAAGAAATGCATGGCTCGCAGAGCATATCAGACCCAAGAGACAGCCGCGGGGCCAGGCCCAGCCTATTGCGCCCAGCCCCGCACCCACCTAACTGCCCCGCCTACGCACCCGCCTTGCGCCCCGCCTCCTCCAGCAGGGCAAGCAGTTCGGGCAACAAGCTCACGTCCAGCGCAACTCCCTGCTTGCTGGGCCGGTACTCTCCGGCGTCGCGCGCCCAGTAGAACTCGCGCACATCCACAAACCGGCGGCCATCGCGCGAGACCAGGCGAACCACGATAGCCTCGCGCTTGTTTTTGGCAATCGCACCAACCTCTTCAGCCACCCACTCCCCCCGCGCCCGGGCGGGCTCCTCTTCCCGCTCGCGAGCAAGATCCTCCAGACGCGGCACCGCTCCCACCTCCATTCCCATCTCCAGCGCCTCGCCAGGCGCCGGGCAACTGGCCGCGCAGGCCGATGAACAGCGCGGGGCCGCTCCCCCGGGAAGCGACCCGCCATGAGCACGCACCACCACGCCGCCCACTGTCTCAGACACCCGGGTGCTTCGGACCCGCCTCCGCTTGACCATCTGCCGGCAGACCTTCCGCTGCCGCCATGCGCTCCAACTCAGCCAGGAAGGCGACGCCCCGGGCCAGCCTTTCCGGCCGGAACCAGAACAACCGGCGAGCGCAGGCCTCCACCCCTTCCCGGCCGGCTTTGGCCTCG
>JBFMCJ010000774.1 GCA_040754675.1 Bacillota bacterium | reverse complement strand
CGTCAGGACGCCCCGGTTCCAGAGGAACGCCCTCTCCACCCACGCGATGTCCACAGGCTCGCCCAGGCGCTCCTGGAGGACTTTCCAGACGTACTCGTGCACGGCCGAGATGCCCTGGTCTATGGTGGTGCACCGGTCGACGTCCGGCACGATCCCCTCGCCGGTCCTGGCAAGGAGCAGGAGGTCCGTGGTGCGGTAGCCCACGTCGATTACGCCGACCCCCGCCTCCAGCAGCGAGCGGTCGCGTACCTGCCCGTCCTCCCTGAGCAGGGCGTGGAGGTAGGCTCCCCCGGCCTGCGGGAACACGCTGACCCTGCGGAAGACCACAGGCACGGCGGGCCGCTCGCCCACCGCAACCTGGCAGGAGGCTCCCTCCACCCAGGGTTTCACCTGCTCCCGGGCCGAGACGAACACCTCAAGGGGCAAACCGATCCCCAGCTCCACGTCCCCGGACGCGCCCACCAGCACGCACGCCGTGAAGAGGAGCACCAGGGTGTTCTGGTGCGCCACCTGCTCCTTCAGGTCCCAGGCCCTCACCGCCGTGTCCTTACGCATGGCCGCCTCGCCCACCGCGAACGAGCCGCTCACCCTGGGCCCCGTCAGCCTGACCTGGTAGTCCAGCCTGCCGGTGGGCGACCCCGGCAGCCCGAAAGCCTTCCGGCCTTCGTGGCGGGCCACAAGCGAGGGAAACAACACCCTCCTGTTCCCCCTGGCCACCGCCTTGCAGTACCCGTAGCCCACGTCAACGCCCGCCCGGAACACGTCAATCCCTCCCATATCCAGGATTCGCCGCACCTACCTGCCCACCTCCACCGTGCACCTCGTCAGCACCGGGCCCGACGCCCCGGACCGAACGACGAGCACGGTTGTGCCCGCGCCCCGGCCTTCCAGCAGCCCCGTCCCGGCAACCCGCGCGACCTGCGCGTCCTCGACCGAGCAGCTTACCTCCCCGGTCACGTCCACCGCCGTGCCGTCCGGCCGCCGGAGTATCACCCAGAACGGACCCGTCTGGCCGACCGCCACCCGCACCGGTCGGGGCGCCACGTCGTAGCTGGCCACCCCCGCCTGGGCGCACACCACGTTGCACGCCGCGGAGAGGCCCTCCCACCCGATCTCCACCACCGTGTTCCCCGTGCTGAGCCCCCTCAGGACACCGCCTCCTTCGGACCGCACCACGAGGGGGTCCGCCGGGACGTAAGAGGCCTGCGCGCTGACACTCACCTGGCTGCCGTCCGACATCACCGCCCGCACCACCACCTGCGCGGTCTGGCCGGGCTCCACGTGTACCACTTCGGGGCTGACCAGCAGCCTGCTGGCCACCGCTCCCGCCTGCGCCTCTCCGTACCGGGACAGCGCCCACAGCCCTCCCCAAAGCGGGAACTGGCTGCGCTCCTCCACCCTGGCTTCCACCCCCACTGCGGCTCTCGCCCGGTCGAGGCTCACCGACCAGGAGGCGAGGTTGGGGTAACCATCCGGGCGGCGGATGCTCTCCACGTTGCGCCGCAGGGCCTCTTCGGCCGCCGCGCGCACGGCCGCCTCATCGAGCACCAGCCTCCGTTCGACCACCCTGCCGTAGGGGTCCCTGTCCTCTTCC
>JBFMCJ010000773.1 GCA_040754675.1 Bacillota bacterium | reverse complement strand
GATAGAGGTTGTCCGCATGCATGTACTCGGGGAACGGATCCCACCGGGGCGCCACGGGGCATACACCCATGGCGATGGCCTCCACCGTCCCCACCGACAGGGTGTCCGCCAGCGACGTGGTGACCACCACGGAAGCCTGGGCCAGCAGGTGATAGTACTCTCCTTTGGTTCGGGTCACCTGGAACCGCATTGAACACTACCAGCCCCGGCCGCCGCCGGGCGGAACGGTAGGCCCTCAGGGCGTCGATGTCGAGGGGGAAGCCGGTTACGTGCAGCCGGGGCGCCAGATCGGGATAGGCCGTCCGGGCAGCCCCCAGCGCCCACTCCGAGTTCAGGAACACCCCGCGGTAGTGAGACTGGGTGCGGCGCTCATCGAGATCGAACCCGGCCAGCACAGCCGGTTCGTAGGCCAGGGCGGCCAGGCCATGGGCGTGCCCGTAGCGCCGCCCCGGCCGCAAGTCACGGGCAAGGTCTGCCATGGCCGCGCCCAGGAGCTTTCCCAGGGGGTCTCCCCGGCAATCCTCGCTCGTCACCATTCCATGTACACTCCTTTCCGCTGCAATTGCTCGGCCACCCGTCGCCGGGCGGTGTGCAGGCGCAACTTCACCGTGGACCGCCGTAGCCCCAGTGCCTGGGCAACTTCCCCCTCGCTCATACCCTCGAAGTAGAACAGGACCAGCGGAGCCCGGTGACTGGCATCCAGCACATCGAGGGCCTGGATCCTTTCGCCCGCAGTTGCAGTCGGCCCACCTCCACCTCCGGACCCGGACAGGTCATCTCTTGCCCGCCTACCGCACGCCCCCCGCTCCCGCCGGCCCAGGGTGCCGCCGGGTGGGCCGGATCGAAAGGTACGGTGCGACCAGCGTCACGCCGAGCCTTGAGCGCCTCGTTCACCACGAACTTCAGGAACCAGGGGCGGAAAGGACGGCCCAGGATGAAACGGCCTATGGCCCGCCAGGCACGCAGAGCCGCCTCCTGCAAACAGTCTTCGGCACTCGCCCGGTCACCGGTGATCAGGTAGGCGACCTGCAGCGCCCGCGGCTTCAACGCGCGGTGCAGCCCCTCAAAGGCCCGGCTGTCTCCGCCCTGGCACCGGCGAACCGCCTCCTCTTCGCAGTCTCCCGCGGGCTCTCCGGCCCGCTTCCCGGGCTTCACCTTGCACGCAGTGCCTCCAATACCTCAGGGTCCTGGGTCTTCTTCGAGGTGCCCGCCGCCAGGACCTCGCCGGTCGAAGCATCCACCTCGACGTTGATGAGGTCGGCCCGGATGACAGGTTCTCTCGCCCGTCCGCTGAAGGCGAACTGACCGCTGACAGTGACCAGGTACACCTGCCGGGAGTCCGCCACGCTGAACGACGGGCTGAAGACGCCCCGACCCGCCAACGCGCCGTGGGTCGTCAGGACGTTCTCGACCCGACACCCCGCTCCCGAGTGGGCCCGGGCCGCAGCAATGGCCGCACCTTTGGCTGCCTCTTCGCCCATCAAAGGTCCGCCCATGGCGCCGGGCGACTCCTCTGGAGGCTGATACTCCGCTTCCGGGGAAACCCCGGCGGGCATGGGAACCTGCCCCGTGCGCCCATCGATCCCGCTGGCCAG
>JBFMCJ010000772.1 GCA_040754675.1 Bacillota bacterium | reverse complement strand
TGGACGTACAGGGGCGACAGGTGATCCCGCGGGAGTTCACCATTTCTTACGTGCTCGCCCAGAGGCCGAGGCTGCTCGAGGAGGCAGGGCTCAAGGAGCCCGTCGGGTGCCTGAAGATGGTGGTCCGCGGGACGCAAAGGGGAGAACCGCTGACCTACGTGATCAGTCTCGCCTCCCGGGGCCAGGGGATGGGCGAGGCCACCGGTATCCCGGCGGCCATGGGTGCGATTCTCGTCGAACGGGGGAAGCTTCCTGCCCGGGGCGTGCTGCCGCCGGAGGCGTGTGTCGATCCCCTCGAGCTGTTCGAACTGGCGCAGGAGGTGCTGGCCGGTGAGGGGCTGCGCGGCCTGCCCGTCACCATCCAGAGGATATCCGAGGGTGGGCCGGTTCAGACGCTAGATCTCATGTCGGCTGTGAACATGGTCAGGCCTGGCCCGTAGGGCGCGGAGGGTCATCCACGGGGGGAGCGCCGATGGCCGAATACATCCTCTCCCACGATGTGGGTACCGGGGGGAGCAAGTCGGTGCTGGTTGGGCCCGATGGCACCGTGGTTGGGAAGGTTTTTCGCCCTTACCCGGTCCACTACCCCGCGCCCGGGTGGGCGGAGCAGGACCCCGAGGATTGGTGGGAGGCTGTCTCGAGCGGTACGCGGGAGCTTCTTGAGCGCTGCGGCGTGTCCCCCCGTGAGATCCTGTGCCTCACCTACAGCACCCAGCAATTGGGTATAGTTCCCATGACTTCCGGGGGCGAGCCTCTGCGCCGGGCGATCATTTGGATGGACAATCGGGCAGCCCGGGAGGCCCGCGGTGTGATGGCCAGGTTCGGGGGTTCCGCTCTCTTCGCTGCGGTTGCCGGAACACCTCTCTGCGGTAAGGACGGGATTCCCAAACTCCTGTGGCTCAAGCATCACGAGCCTGACGTCTACCGGCGGATGGTTTGCTTTGTTGACGTGGGAGGCTACCTCCTTTACCGGAGCACCGGCCGGATGGTGATGGAACTGAGCGGAGCTGGCGTGTTCGGGCTGGATCTCAAGCGGAAGATCTGGCTCACCGGGATCATGCGGTACGTGGGGATTGATCCGGGGAAGCTGCCGCCCCTCGTCAGGTCGACCGACGTGGTGGGGGCGCTGACGCGCCAGGCCGCTTCTGACTGTGGCCTCCTCGAAGGGACGCCGGTGGTGGCCGGTGCTGGAGATGCCCCGGCCGCAGCGGTGGGGGCGGGAGCGGTGGACGAGGGAGACGGTCACGTGTACCTGGGCACGTCTGCGTGGGTTTCGGTCATCACCAGGCGTACTTTCGCTGGCAGGCACGGCGCGGTGGTCATTCAGGCTGCGGATCCCGAGCTCAACTTCTTGCATGCCCAGATGGAGACGGCTGGCGGCTGTGTCCGCTGGATTGCCGAGGAGTTCTACCGTAACGAGCTCCGGCACATGTCTTTTGACGAGGTGTATACCCTGCTGGACGGGGAGGCCGAGGGTGCGCCTGCGGGGTCGGGCTACCTTCTGTTCACCCCGTGGCTCTATGGCGAGAGGGTGCCCTTCACCGACACCTTTGCCCGGGCTGCCTTTCTCAACCTCAGCGCCGATCACAAGCGGGGGAACCTC
>JBFMCJ010000771.1 GCA_040754675.1 Bacillota bacterium | reverse complement strand
CCGTCTCTTCGGAGACTGGGAGGCATGGCACCTGGAGGGACTCGCGACGTGACGGCGCTTGCTCCGGCTCGACCAGCAGTGCGCCCCCGACGGCGGGCCCTGGCCACCCGAGAGGCCTGGGAGGGTTACGCGTTCATCTCTTTGTGGGTCGTGGGGTTTTTGGTGTTCTACGCGGGGCCGATGTTGGCGTCGCTGGGATTGAGTTTTACCTCGTGGAACCTCCTGGGCTCCATCCGGTGGACGGGCTTGGGCAATTACGCCCGGATGGTCCATGACGACCTTTTCTGGCAGTCGCTCAAGGTAACCACACTCTATGCGCTTTTCGCCGTGCCGCTCGACCTGACCGCCGCTCTGGTCCTCGCCATGCTGCTCAACCAGAAGCTCCGCGGGATTGGCTGGTACCGGACCGTGTACTACATCCCGACCATTCTCCCCGCGGTGGTCACCGCGGTGCTGTGGCAGTGGGTCTTCAACCCGGAGGTGGGGCTCATCAACGGAGCATTGGGCCTGATTGGAATCCAGGGGCCGATGTGGCTCGCCTCTCCGAAGTGGGCTTTGCCGGCCATCATTCTGATGAGCGTGTGGACCATCGGCAGCGCCATGGTGATCTTTCTCGGCGGACTTCAGGGCATCCCCACGCAGCTATACGAGGCGGCGTCCATCGACGGGGCCAGTGACTGGACGAAGTTCTGGAAGATCACGGTTCCGATGCTGTCGCCCACCATCTTCTTCAACCTGGTCATCGGAATGATCGGCGCTTACCAGGTGTTTACGCTCCCCTACATCATGACCAGGGGAGGGCCCCGCTACGCCACCCACTTCTACGTGTTGTACCTGTACGAGTCTGCGTTCGCCCACTACGAAATGGGCTATGCCAGCGCCCTGGCCTGGATGCTGTTCATCATCGTGATTACCCTGACCATCATCCAGTTCCGTCTATCCCGGCGCTGGGTCTACTACGCCGGGGGTGAGAGCGGATGAGGGCTACCACCGAAGCCCGCGTCAGCACTGCCGCGCTGAAGCGGGGCAGGTCAGCGTCATGGCTCCCAAGGCTGCAGGTCCGCCCGGTGGGAGGACAACTGATCCTTTTGCTGGGATCGATCGTGGTGCTGGCGCCGGCAGCGTGGATGGTGTCGACGTCGCTCAAGGACGTCAACCATCTCTTTGACTTTCCACCACAGTGGGTCCCGAATCCCGTTCGGTGGGACAACTATCCGAAGGCCCTGACGGCCATGCCGTTCGGCCGCTACTTTCTCAACACCACACTCGTGACGGTACTGAGCGGCCTGGGGTCGATCGCATCATCGCTGCTCATCGCCTACGGCTTCGCCCGCCTTAGATTCCCCGGCCGGGACCCGCTCTTTTACCTCGTGCTCGCTACCTTGATGCTGCCATCGCAGGTCACGCTGATCCCCACCTTCATCCTGTTTCGGTGGCTCGGCTGGGTAGACACGTACCTGCCGCTGTTCGTCCCCCTCTACTTCGGGCGGCCGTTTTTCATCTTCCTGCTTCGCGAGTTCTTCCTCACCGTGCCACGTGAGCTCGACGAGGCTGCCCGCATCGACGGGTGCGGGTCCTTCGCCATCCTGACCCGGATCCTGCTGCCG
>JBFMCJ010000770.1 GCA_040754675.1 Bacillota bacterium | reverse complement strand
TAAGTCTATTTCACCATCACGCGTAAACGTGAGCTTGACCGAAGCCGCAAACGGCTTATACAGGCGCGGTGGCAGAATGCGGTCGTAAGGGATTTCTGCCAACTCGCGCAGGGCCTCCACGATGGTCTTGCCGGGAGCAAAAACCAGCGCGTTGTGCGCAAAGCCGGCTTCCGGGTACTCCAGGGCCATGGCGAACTCGGTGGCAATGATGGCCCCGATCAGTACCGTCTTACCGGCCCCCATTGCCAGGGCAAAGATGTAGCTGGGATAACCAAGCGTGAGGGTCTCGCGTGTGGCTTCGAGCCCGAAATCTCGGCAGAACTCATCATCGGTTCGCAGGCGATGCCAGAGTGCGTCCAACCCCTCGTTGAGCACGTAGTTGCGGATCTCGTCATGCGCCAGCCCCAAGACCTCAAGCAGCTCCGCGGGTCTGGGATACAGGTCGCGGTACAGATCAAAGACGTGCGGGGTTCCTTTGACAAGACGCAGGTACCAGTAGACTTCCAGTGCCCGGAGCTGGGGGACACGCAGGTAACGGCACCCACCGGTTTCCGCATCAACTTGGTAATCCAGGAGTTCGCCAATAACCGGGTATTCCTCGCAAGGATACCCAGCCTCGCGCCATCTCCGGGTTGCAACAGCCAGTAATTGATACAGATGGTCCATGGTTCCCCGATCTCCCTTCAGAACCTCAACAGGAGGGTGGGTGGAGGAAGCACTGCGCGGACAGGCGCGCCAGGGGGCGGAACGGACCCGCCCCAGCCTGGAGGCTGAGCCGGGCCGCGTTCCTGAGAAGCCTGCCGGACTCGAAGTCTCCCGCCCGGGCGGCGTCGGGCTCGGGAAACCCCGAAGGGACCACGTTTCCACCCTCGAGGGGAAGGAAGACCGCACACGTCTCGTGCTCGTATCCCACCACCGGCCGCAGGCGCAACACCCCCGGCCTCTCGTGAGGAAGCACCACCCAGTCCCGGTCCCGCACACGCACGAGGGAGCCAACGCGGAGTTCGGCCAGAGCCAACAGGCACACCTCCCCACTGCCAGGATTCTATACGGGTCGCGCCGTGCCTCCTACCGGCACAGCCTACCTTCGCGTACCCTCAAGGGCGTGACCCCGGCTCATTTCCGGCGCCTGAGTTCCTCGATCAGGCCCCTGACCTTCTCCCGCCTGGCCTCCGTCTCCCGCCGGTCGATCTCCCACCTGAGGACCAGGACGTCCCCCTCCCGCGCCCCGCGCGGCAGGAAGCGGCGCGGGACGTCCAGCCTGTACTCCTCGTCACCCACCAGCACCACCGCCAGGTCACCCTCGAACCGGTCGATCACCGCACGCACGGGGTCCACCTCCTACCTGTCGGGCGGTTTGCAGATCTTGCACGGCACGTACCCGGCCGCCCTAGCCTCGGCGGCGCTCCTGAACTCCACCAGGTTGGCCGGGCTGATCTTCTTGGCGGCGTTGCAGGAGGGGTAGTGATACTTGTCGCTCTTTTTGCTCGCCACGAACTTCGTCCCGCCGCCAGAGGGGGCCGGGGCAACCCCGCCAGGCCCTGCAGGCGCCCGGTACTCCCACGGCTTCTTGTCGACGGAGTACGTCTTGCCGTCCGTGGTCAGCACC
>JBFMCJ010000769.1 GCA_040754675.1 Bacillota bacterium | reverse complement strand
CACCATCTTGCCGGTCTGGCCTATCTGCAGGTGGCCGGCAATCCACCCCGCATCCACCGCGGCCCGTGAGGCCCCCACAGCGCCGCCCAGCACGCCGGCTAGCTTCTGCAGCATCTGGAACCCCTCAGCGCCCCCGATACCCCTTCCGCCGGAGACGATAACCCTGGCGTCCTCCAGGCGAAGTCCTTCCGAGGCGGCCCGCTTGCGCTCGACGACCCGCACCCGCCCCGGCGCCGAACCCACTTCTTTGAGCGCCACTTGCACGATGGCTTCCGCAGGGGGCTCCCCCGCCCGGGGCGCCGGCGCGGCAAACGCCCGCGGCCTCACGGTGACCACGGCCTTCGGGCGGCGCGTGCCGATGACCGCCATCGCCTTGCCCCCGTACATGGGGCGAATCCACGCCGGCTTGCCGTCGGCTGGCCTCACCCCGACCGCATCCGTGATGGGCGCCGCTCCCAGACGCATCGCAAGGCGCGGCCCGATCTGCGCCCCGAACGGATCCCCGTTGAGAACGATGGTGGAAGCCTCCGTGGCCCGTGCGGCCTCCGCCAGCGCGCCGAGGTAGCGATCCGGGTCGGGGTCTGCCAGTGTGGCGTCGCCTGCAACAAAGACCCGTTCGGCACCGGCCCTCCACGCTTGCGCCACCTGTGCGCTCGCCGCGCCGGGCTGAAAGCCGCCCAGCACCAGCGCCTCGGCCCGCCCGCCGGCCGCCCGGGCCGCCTCGACGGCGCAGCCGATGAGTTCAGCCCAGCCGGCGTGCAGCTGTCCGTCCGGTGCCAGAATTGCCGCCAGGATGTTCATCGTAAAGCCATCCATCCTTTCGAGAAGCCCCCGGGTCGAGGGGGCACCTTCAGTCGAGCAGCACCTTCAGACGTTCACAGCACCTTGAGGTCGAGCAGGGCCGCCACCAGGGCGTCCACCCGCTCCTCGGGGGAGCTGCCCTCCACGATGCGGCACTGGCGCTGTTGCTGCGGGACGTAGAGATCCTCCAGGGCCGTCCAGGACTGCGCGGCCTCCTGACCGTCGAGGCCCAGGTCGGATCGGGTCAGCACCTCGATGGGCTTGCGGTGGGCCGCCATCACGTCCTTCACCTTCGGGATGCGGGGCACGTTGAAGTCCGCGTTGGTGGTGGTCAGCACGACCGGCGGGGGCACCTCGACCACCTCGGTGCCCTCGTCGGTCTCCCGCTCCACCCGCAGCGTGCCGTCCGGCCCGGGCCTGGCGCGCAAGGCGTTGGCCACCGCCGGCACCCCGAGCATCTCCGCCAGCAGGAGCCCCACCTGGCCCCCGTCGGTGTCGCCGGCCTGCCGCCCGCAGAGCACCACGTCTGCCGGCGAAAGCTTCGTCCGGATGGCGGCCGCCAGCGCGGCGGCGGTGGCGACCCCATCTGCATCCTCGAACCCGGCCGCATCGATGCGCAGGGCCCGGTCGGCCTGCATGGCCATGGCCTTGCGGAGAACTTCCTCCGCAGATTTCGGGCCCAGGCTCAGCGCCGTGACCGTCCCGCCTGCCAGCGCCTCCCGAAGCTGGAGCGCCACCTCTAAAGCGATCTCGTCAAACGTGCTGATGACGAGGGGGGCCTTACCTGGCACCGGCTTCTTCGTTGCCGG
>JBFMCJ010000768.1 GCA_040754675.1 Bacillota bacterium | reverse complement strand
GAACGCAGCCGAAGCGGTGGACGGGGCTGCCAGTTCATGCTATAATTCGCATAAGGGCATGACCTGGCACCTGCCGCCGGCTCAGGGGGTGGGGTGTGGCGGGGCGGTCCGGCGTGTTGCGGCGAGGCGCCAGTGTGTGCCCGCAAGGACGGGGTGAAAGGGGATGGTGGGAGGTGGCGGTCGGAAGCGTGAGTTTGCGGGCCAAGCGGTATGCGGCCCGCCGGGCCATGGAGTGGCTGGTGGGCTACCTGCGGCGGGATCCGGAGCGGGCCGTCGACTCCATCCTCTCGTGGGGCAAGCGGCTGGCGGTGATGGAGGCGCACCGCCGCCAGGTAGAAGAGCTGGCGGTGACTTTGCGGGATAATCCCGCCATGATGCGGTTCGTGCGCCGGCTGGCGCTGGAGGTGCATCCCAACCAGCACCGGGGTGTGGTTTTCAACTGGTTTGTTAACAGTATCCTGCTCGGCCTCCCCGTCCAGTACGCCCTGGCGGAGAGGCTGGGTCACGGGGTCCCGCACTTCATCCTGGTGGACCCCACGGAGGCGTGCAACCTGCGGTGCGTGGGGTGCTGGGCGGGCGAGTACGCGCAGTACCACACCATGCCGTTTGAACTCCTGGACCGGATCGTGACGGAGGCGAAGGAGCTGGGGATATACTGGATAGTCCTGTCAGGCGGCGAACCGCTCCTCTACAAGCGTCTCTTCGAGCTGTTTGCCAGGCACCGGGATGTGGCCTTCATGGCTTTCACCAACGGCACCCTCATCGACGACCGGACGGCTGATCGCATCCTTGAGGTGGGCAACTTCGTGCCCTGCATCAGCCTGGAAGGCTTGCCGGAGACCACGGATGCCCGCCGGGGTGCAGGGGTGTTCGACCGGATATCGGCGGCCATGGACCGGCTCAAGGAGCGGAAGCTGATCTTCGGTACGTCGGTGACCATCACCCGGCACAACGTGGAGGAGGTCACGTCCGATGGCTTCATCGACTGGCTCATCGAGAAAGGTGCGTTCTTCGGCTGGAGCTTCCACTACATCCCGGTGGGCCGCGATCCCGACGTGGAGCTCATGGTGACGCCGGAGCAGCGGGAGTATCTGGTCTATCGAGTGAGGGAAATCAGAACTTCCAAGCCGTACCTCTGGGCTGATTTCTGGAACGACGGTTATCTCACGAACGGGTGCATTGCTGGTGGCCGCCGCTACTTCCACATTCTGGCCTCGGGGGAGGTTGAGCCCTGCGCTTTTGCCCACTTCTCGGTCGGGAACATAAAGGACCTGAGCCTGCGGGAAGTCCTGGCGAACCCCCTGTTCCGGGCCTACCAAAAGCGGCAGCCGTTCAACCCCAACCACCTGGCGCCCTGTCCCATAATTGACAACCCCCAGGCTCTGCGCGACATCGTGGCCGAATCGGGGGCGCGCCCGACGCACCCCGGTGCGGAGAGTGTGCTGCAGGGGCCGGTCGCTGCTTACCTCGACCGGCTGTCCCGGGAGTGGCGGGAGAGGGCCGAGGGGGTGCGGCGGCGCCTGGGGCTGGGTGATGTCCAGGTTGCGGCTTGCGAACTAGCGGTGCCGGAATCTGCTCACGGCGGGGAGGCCGGGCAGGAGGAAGGCCCAGT
>JBFMCJ010000767.1 GCA_040754675.1 Bacillota bacterium | reverse complement strand
GCGCAGACCGACGTCCCCTGGTCGCGCCGGCCTCCGGGGCGTCGCCGGGACATTCGCGCTCGCGAAGGGACTCGCGGGCCTGCCTCCCAGGGTTCCTCACCCCTGGCACATCGACGTTATCCTCGCCTCTGCATCCCAGGTTGCTTTCACCATCACCCCAGGCTGCGCGGCAAGGCAGCGCGCCTCGGTTACGGAGGGACCGTCCGCGAGTCCGTGCGCGGCCGCCTCGTGACCGCCGGCACCGGCACGGCGGGAGCCCCAGGCGCGGCAGCGGGTCCGGATGCCTGGCGGGGCGGCTGCGGGAGCGAAGTGCCGACTTCGGATAACGTATACAGATAAGACTTATTACGCGAAGAAAACCGGGTCCCGGGAAGCCGTTTTGGGGCTTCCCGGGGCCTGTTATCGGCCGAAAAGAACTTCGCATAACGCGAAAAGCCCTCTTCTGATTTCCGGGTCCGGGTGCGATGGGGCCTGGCGTTTACAGGAACCTGGGTTTGAGGTATCGTGGAGGGGGGAAAGTTATTGCGAGTCGAGTGGACTGGTCATGCCTTGGAACAGGTGGCGAGGCGTGGGCTGTCGCGTGACCTGGTGGAAGAAGCGCTGAGAGTTGCTGACCGCGTGGTGCCTTCGGGTGTTGAAGGAAGGTCCGTGGCCGAGAAAAAGTACCGGGATGCTTCAGGCCAGTTGTACTTGCTGAGGGTCGTTTTCGAGCGTGACGCGGAGCGGGCTGTGGTAATCACCGCCTACCGGACCAGCCGGCTGAGCAAATACTGGAGGGATGCCCGTTGAAGGTCAGGTATGATCCTGAAACCGATTCGCTGTGCATTCTGCTGAGAGACGTGCCCGTCGACGAATCTGACGAGGTAAACCCGGGCCTGATTGTGGACTACGATGCGAATGGTCTGCCTGTGGCGGTTGAAATCCTGCACGCCTCGCGCGTCTTTGGCGATAAGACCCTTACTGTGGAGGTAGAACTGGCCCCGGCGGCACCGCATAGGCAGTGAAGCGGAACCACAGACCTTGTCCGGGCCGAGGGGGTGCCGCGCGCCCCCTCGGCTTCTTGGGGACCTGGAGAGGAGGGAATGCATGGGCTGGACGTTCCTTCACAAGCCCAAGGGCCAGAGCATGCTGGAGTTCTTCCGGAACGAGTTCGACACGAGGCGCCCGGCGCCGGGCTGCCCCGTGGGCCGGGTGCTGGATTGCGCTGCGAACCTGCACGAGGCTTACAGCGCCTACGAGCAGGTCTGGCCGGACGGGCGCCGCGAGGTGAGCGCGGTGGTGTGCGAGCTGATCCACCGCCCGAACGATCCGTACAACTTCGGGTACAGAGACGTGCACGAGGAAATGGGCCCCGTCCATGCCAACTGCCCGGAGCGGATTCTGCGGCTGCTCACGCCCACCGACAATGAAACCGCCAGACGTTGGCGCGAGGAGTGCTGGGAGAACCTGCGGGCCCGTCGGGGGCGGCCCCGTCTGAGGAAAGGCACGGTCATCCGGTTTTCCGAGCCGGTCCGCTTTACGAGCGGCAGCAGGCTGTCGGAATTCCGGGTCGAAGACCCGCGCCGGCTGGTGTTTTCCGACCCGCGGTATCCGTGGAACCGCTACAAGCTGAGC
>JBFMCJ010000766.1 GCA_040754675.1 Bacillota bacterium | reverse complement strand
AGTGCAGATGCGGCAAGGGAGAAACCGGTCTCTGCGTTCGGTGTCACCTCCACCCACCGGGCACCACCATCTTCCGTCCGCAGGACGGAGGTCCGCGTCACCGCCCAGCCCACAGTGGCGTCTGCCACGATAGCACACTGTTTGGTCGCACTGCAATCCCACCTCAGGGCCGGTTCGCCTGGCGGCCCACTCGTGAACATTGACGGGCGAGGAGGGGGTAGCGTTCCCGGGTCCTCGCGCGCGCCGAGCGTGGGCTGTGGGGGCCTGGGCCGCGTCGCTTGACAAGCACGAGCAGCCCGTATACTTTCGGAACGAGTGGAGCACGTCCCCGCTCTGCGTCTTCCTGTACTGTCCATGGCCGCTTGGGAAGGAGTTGAGGCCACGTTGCAGCGGATCCTCTGGTTCAAAAGGAGTTCATCCAGATGCGGCGGGACCGCCGCACCCTGGCCATGATGATCGTGTTACCCCTGGTGTGGCTGGTCATATTTGGTTACGCTTTCAGCTTCGATATCTCGGACCTCCGGGTGGCGGTGGTGGACGAGAGCGGTACCAATATCGGTGCGCGGCTGGCCGAGGCCATCCTTTCCTATGAGAAGTTCGTGCCCGTCCGGCTCACGGTGCCGTGGGAGGACATCCGGCAGGCGGTCGAGCAGGAAAGGGTCGACATGGCGGTCTTCATTCCCCCCGGCTTCGGTCGGGTGAGCGACGGCAGCACCGATGCCCGCCTCAAGCTGATCATAGACGGCTCCCAGCTTTTCAAGGCCCAGGCGGCCGCCCGCATGCTGCAGCGGGCTATGGAGCCGGTGCAGGACGAGATCGGGGCCGAGGTGCGCGCCCAGGTGGAGGAGGACGTGCGCCGCCGACTCGGAGCCGAACTCGCCCGCCGTACCGCAGAGGCCCGGGAGAAGGCGCAGGCGCTCATGGAATCACGGGGTCCGGCGGTGGCATTACCGGAGGACCTTTTCCGGCCTCCGTCCCTGGCGGACCTGGACTTCGAACCCCCGGTACCCCCGCGGCTGATCCCGGAGATCGAGATCCTTTACAATCCCGACCTCAAGAGCGCCCCCGTGATGATCCCGGGCCTGCTTGGCCTGGTGGTCATGTTCATGACCACCCTGCTTACTTCGCTGGGCATCGTGCGGGAGCGGGAGTTCGGCACCCTGGAGCAGCTGGTGGTGACACCGATCCGGCCGCTTGAACTGGTGCTCGGGAAGCTGCTCCCTTACGTGGCCGTGGCGGCCGTCGACTTCGCCCTGGTGCTCCTGGCAGGTACCTACCTGTTTGACTTGCGGGTGGCCGGCAACCTGTGGCTCTTCTGCGGGCTTACCCTGCTGTTCCTGCTCACCACCCTGGGGCTCGGGCTGCTGATCTCCACGGTGTCTGGGACGCAGCAGCAGGCCATGCAGTTGTCCTTCTTCTGCATCTTCCCCCAGATACTGCTCTCAGGCCTCATCTTTCCCCTCACCTCCATGCCGGAGGCCATCCAGTACATCGCCTACCTGCTGCCGTTCACCTACTTCGTCCCCATCGCCCGCGGCATCTTTATCAAGGGGTACGGGTTGGAACTCCTGTGGCAGCCGGTCGTCGTGCTCGCCGCGTACGGAGTGGCCATGATCGTT
>JBFMCJ010000765.1 GCA_040754675.1 Bacillota bacterium | reverse complement strand
CATAATGAGAAGCATGCCGGTCTTGGTGGCGACCTCGCAGGCGACCCGGGCGTCCGGGTCCTGGGCGTAGATGGCGTCCAGGATGGCGTCGGCCACCTGGTCGCAGATCTTGTCGGGATGGCCTTCCGTGACCGACTCCGAGGTGAACTCCCAGCGCCTTACGACCTCCTCGCCCTCGGCCCCGAGCGGCGATCCGCCCTGGCCCGGCCGGCGGTCACGCGGTGGTCCGTCCACCCGCATCCCCATGGTGCGTGCCCCCTTGCCTCCTGCGTGCTCCGGGCAGCGTCGAGACTTCACGGGTCGTGGCGCAAGAACCAGGCAAAAAAAACCGCCTCTGCTCCATTGCAGGGAGAGGCAAGAGCCTGGGCTCTCATCTCCCAGAATGGAACGCCATTCTGCGGGAATTGGCACCGAGCGCCGCATCCGCGGACGTACGGGGGCCGCACGGGAGGCGATACCCCCGAAACACCCACCTTGCGGCGCTGGTTGCCGGGCTTCATCGGGCCCGTCCCTCCGCCGCTCTGGATAAGAGCCAGAAGCACGCTATTCGGTTTTCGCGCCGCTATGATAGCATGCGGCGCGGATCGGGTCAATCCGCAAGCTTACCCGCTCCCAGTCCGGCGAGCAGGTGCGCCCACCCGACAAGCCCGCGCTCGAAGCTCGACAGCCGGAAGAACTCATTGGGCGCGTGGATCTGCTCGTCCGGAAGACCGAAAGCAAACGTCACGGTGTGCGCCGACAGCCGCGACAGGAAGATGTCGTACAGCGGCACCGTCCCGCCCATCCACAAGTACAGGGGCTCCCTGCCGTAGAGCTCCCGAAGTACATCGGCCGCCACCCGGTTGCCGGGGTGATCGACGGGCATGACGTAGGGCCTGGCATACCCGGGCTGGCGCCGCACCTCTACCGTGACGCCCGGCGGCGAATGCCGGCGCACGTGGGCCTCGATGAATCCCAGGATCTCCTCCGGATCCTGGTCCGGCACCAGCCGGCACGTGATCTTGGCGTGCGCCTCGGCAGGCAGAACCGTCTTGACGCCCTCGCCCGCAAATCCGCCCCAGATGCCGTTGACCTCCAGGGTAGGCCGCACGCCCTGGCGTTCGATGGTGGTGTAGCCGGGCTCGCCGAACAGTGCGGGCACGCCAAGCTGTTGCTTGAGACGCTCGTCGCTGTGGGGAATGGCGGCCAGCAGCCGCCGCTGTTCGGCCGTCACCGGCGCCACCCGGTCGTAGAAGTGCTCGACCAGGATGTGCCCGTCGGGCGCCCGCATGGATGCCAGCAGTTGCACCAGGGCGTGGATCGGGTTTTGAATCGCACCCCCGTACGTGCCGGAGTGAAGGTCGCTCTTCGCCCCCCGGACGTCGATTTGGAGCGCGCACAGCCCCCTGGTGCCCAGCGTGAGCGCGGGCTGGTCCGCCGAGAACTGCCCGCCGTCGGCGCTCAGCACCAGATCACAGGCCAGGCGGTCCCGGTGGGCGCCGACGAACTCGTCCAGGTACGGGCTTCCAATCTCCTCCTGTCCCTCGAAGATGAACCGCACGTTGACAGGCAGCGCCCCCGTGGCGCGCAGCCACGCTTCGGCCGCGAGAATCGGGATCAGCATGTTCCCTTTGTCGTCGG
>JBFMCJ010000764.1 GCA_040754675.1 Bacillota bacterium | reverse complement strand
GCCAGCGCCAGCAGCGTCTCCACCAGGCGCTTGGCCGCCCGCATGCGGCGGTCGAGCAGGTTGCGGCGGATGTCGAGCACCAGGATGCCCTGCAGGTCTCGCGGGCTCACCCACAGGCTCGGCACCTGGAAGAGGTCGGGCACCACGCTGACGCGCAGGAAGCGATGCGCCTCGTGGTCGATGATGCCGGCCAGGCGTTGCCACGTCGAACCCGGCATGGCCAGGATCGCCCGTGAGACCCGGCCGGTGGAGGCCAGGGGAACGCAGAGCTCCAGGCCGCCCAGCACGGGCACGCCCTCGACGGAGCCGTTACGCTTGGCCGGGTCGTCGTCGAGGACGGCTACGGGACGCCACCCGAGGCCCGGGTTGGCCGTCAGGCGCCGGACGACCAGGTGCCCGGTCTGCCCGGCGCCGAGGACGACCACCGGCTCCCCCCACCAGCCGGTGCGGCTGAGGAGGTGGCGCAGGAGCGAACGGGCGGCGGGGAGCGCCACCAGCGCCAGCGCCCAGGCCGTGAGCAAGACGGCCCGAGAGTAGAGCGGCCCCACCTTCAGGACGAACGTGGCGGTCCCGAGGGCAAGGAAGACGAGGGACGTGACGTACGTGCAGCGCCGCAGCTCTTCCACCGGCTCCAGGCCGTAGCCGGGATAGAGCCCGGCGACGTAGAGGCCGGCGACGAACAGCAGGGCGGCGGGCCAGAGCTGCAGGTAATCGGCCGGACTGAGCACCCCGCCGCTCCACAGGCGCAACCCGTAGGCGAGGGCGCCGCACGCTGTGACGACGGCGATGTCAGCGGCCGCGAGCAGGGCCGGGATCAGCACCCGTGACGCCGCCCGCTGCTGGACAAACAAGCCGGCGAGACTGCCGGCGGGTGCGGCTGTCCTTCCGGTTGCCGTTGTGGGTGCGGTCGTGGCTGCAGTTGTGGTCCCGGTTCTCGCTACGACGTTCATGCAGGCTTGTCCCCCATCGGGCCGGAGAGTGCAGCCAGGCGCACGGGTTCCGGGAGCGCCCCTACACCCTTCGAGCCGCGCCGGAGGAAAGCGTGCCAGGCGCGGTCGAGCAGTCCGGCGAACTCGCTGCGGAACCGCTCCGGCCCGAACCGGGCCGCATGTTCCATGATGGCGGCGCGGTCGAAGCCCGCCTCGGCGGCCTCGAAGCGGCGCACGGCGCCGGCGACGGCTTCGACGGTCTGTTCATGGAAGAAGACGCCCGTGCGGCCCTCGACAACCGTCTCGGCGGCACCCCCTCGTGAGTACGCCACGACGGGACATCCCGCCGCCTGCGCCTCGACGGGGGCGATCCCGAAATCTTCATCGGCAGCAAAGACGAACGCTCGAGCGTTGGCGACATATCCGGGCAGAGCCTCGTCGTCCACCGCTCCCAGGAACCTGATCCCCGGCCCCGCAAGGGCCTGGAGGCGGCGGCGCTCCGGCCCGTCGCCGATGACGAGCAGGGGCCTGCCCAGGCGGTTGAACGCCTGCACCAGGAGGTCGACCCGCTTGTAGTCGACCAGCCGCCCGTGGGTGACGTAGTAAGTACCCGGCGTGATCGGGAAGCCACCCGCACCCGAGGCGTCGCGCCCGCCGGGCAACCCATCCGGGCCAGGCGAGCCGTGCATGCCG
>JBFMCJ010000763.1 GCA_040754675.1 Bacillota bacterium | reverse complement strand
ACCCAGCGCGTCCTTGTAGTAACGCCGGATCGACTCCACCGCCTCCGCCACCTCGGGGCTTGAGTGCAGCTCCTCCACCTTCAGCTCCCCGCCCCTGCGGGCCAGGACAAGCCGGGCGGCCGTCGCATGCCACAACTCACGGTCATCGGCGTCCACCTCTTGCAGCACCAGGTGGCGTTCCACCTCGTCCTTGTCGGCGCGCACCTCGGCAACCAGGAGGTTGCGGTACGTCCCGCCCGACCGGCCCATCACCCGGCGCTTCTCGGCGGCCGACGTGGCCCGCCGGAAGGCGTCGCACGGCTTCACCTGGCCGGGCAGGTACTTGCCCGACACCCCCGCAGCCTGGAAGGCCGCAATCAGGTCCTGGGCGGTCACGGAGAGCGACTCGTAAATGGTAAACCACAGCAAGTGACCCAAAACCCCCGACACCGCACGTTCGACGGCCACCTTGCCGTCAAGAACCGACACCCCCATCCCCTACAACCTCCTTCCGGGCGTAAAGCCCGCGTCATCCCGAGCCCAGCTG
Organism: Bacillota bacterium; assembly: GCA_040754675.1. Taxonomy (NCBI): domain Bacteria; kingdom Bacillati; phylum Bacillota; species Bacillota bacterium. The sequence continues at coordinate 1,098 of JBFMCJ010000763.1, read as the reverse complement.
GGTCCGGGTCCCTACGACCGAACCATCCCGGACACATCGCGCCCGCAGCACACCACACGCTCGCACCCGCCTATGCATCAGGCCCCCAGCAGTTCCCCCACCAGCCGCCTGTGGCAGTACGTGTCCTCTCTGCAGAAGCAGGAGAGAGCCACCGTCCTGCCAGCGGCAAGCGCCTTCTTCAACTTCGCAAGATACGCCCGGGCCGCGGGAAGCCCCATCTCCTCCAGAAAGGCCTCCCTGTACTGGGGCCACCTGGCCGGCCACTCCCCCCTATGCTTTCACGCCAGGTACTGCGTGAAGACGTCGGGGGAAGGGGCAAGCTCGGGCGCCCAGGTCCAGCCGGGGGCCACCCGCGGGGACCGGGTGATCTGCAGCTTGAGGTCGGCCTCCACTGGCTGACCTACTCTACAGAGGATGAGCAACTGCTTCGTGTCCACCCTTCCACCTCCTGGAAACAAGGGGGAGGACCCCGCATCGCGGAGCCCTCCCCTCAGCCACGGTGAACAGGCACGGCCAGCCTCCCACCAGGAGGCAAGCTCCACCTGGCCGGACTCACACCCCGCACAAAGCTCGCCGGGCATCCACAGGCACTACCCGAAGTCCGGCACCTGGCCCAGATGCTTGATGAGCAGGTCAACCACCAGCCTCTCCCACGCCGCCTCAAAACTCCTCGTGCAGTCGCTGGCACAGGACTCCCGGTGCAGCACCTCGTGCACCAGCGCCCCGAGGGCGCGTTTCGGGTCGGCCAGAACCGACCGGCGAAGCCGGATCACCCGGGCACCGGAGTCCCAGCAGCCGTCCACCTGGACATTCCCGGCCACCAGGTACTCCACCACCTCAACCCTCCCGGGATCAGCCACGCACCCGGCCACTACCTGGCGGATCCAGTCCAGCACCGCCCGCTCGCGGGCCGTGAGATCAACCCGGCGCCCGGAGCGGTGGTGAAGATCGGCCAGCGTACGCGCGGAATAATACACCCCCAAGTCCTCGAACAAATCCACCCACGCGGACGGATACCGCTCCAGGACGCGGTAGCCGTAGCTCACCCGCAGTTCCTCATCCGCAGGAGTATGATCCCCCAGAGCAACCCGCGGGCCA
>JBFMCJ010000762.1 GCA_040754675.1 Bacillota bacterium | reverse complement strand
ACCTCGATGGCACTGCCATCTGCCTCAACTCACGCTCAATGTCGTCCAGGGCCACGCCAGCTGCATACAGCCCCGCAGCAATTGCTCCGGCGCTGGTTCCCGACACCACGTCAGGCCGCAGCCCAGCCTCGGCCAGCGCTTTGAACACGCCCACGTAGGCCAGCCCGTACAACCCACCGGCCCCCAGCGCCAGTCCCCACCTCTTGGCCAAAAGGTGACACCCCTTCCACGGGCGCACACAGCGGCACTGATGCGCCCACTCCAGTCAGACGCGAACAGCGGTGCCGCTGGCCGAAACCATCAGCATTCCTTCCCGCACCACTTCGTAGTCGATGTCCACCCCCACCACGGCATTTCCGCCCAGGCGAGCAGCCTCGTCCGCCATTTCCTGCAGGGCAATCTCCCGTGCCCGGCGCAGTTCCTCTTCGTATGCCGCCGACCGCCCACCCACGATGTCGGTGATGGTGGCAAACAGATCGCGCACGATGTTGGCCCCCAGGATGGCCTCGCCCGTCACGATTCCCAGGTATTCCTGAACCGGCTTACCTTCGATGACCGGCGTAGTCGTGATGATCAACTTGTCACCTCCACCCCCTCTATTCTTTACCCAACCGTGCACTCCCTGTAGAGCGCCGGTCCCACTCCGCAGGTAACCCCCTCACCAAGGAAGTCCGGTGATCCGCACGGTCAATCAGTTGTCAGTGAGGTCGGCGGGCGCACGATCAAGATGCCTGACACCGGGGAGCAGCCCGCCACTCGCTCCCTGCGGTTGCCAAGAGGATATGCCGGGAAAACTGGCGAATCCTGCTAGCCGGAAAGGCAAGATCATGGAAGAATGCCAATTGGGGGCAAGCGTCGCATGGCAACAGAACTCGGGACGCTCACCGAGGTCGATCTTCGCCGCGTATGGAGCGATGAGGCCAGAGATTCTACTCCCTGGCTTAAGGAGAACATCGAACGATTGAACCAGGTCCTCGGGCTGGACATTGAGATAACCGAGCGCAAGGGCCCGGTCGGACCTTTTGCTGTGGACCTTGTCGGAAAAGACCTGGGCTCCGGCCACACGGTCATCATCGAAAACCAGCTCGAGCCCACTGACCACACCCATCTGGGGCAGCTGCTCACCTATGCTGCTGGCCGGGGAGCGAAGACCGTAATTTGGATTTCTCCTCAATTTCGCGACGAGCACCGGCAGGCCCTCGACTGGCTGAACGAACACTCGGCAGGACCAGGTTTTTTTCGGAGTAGAGATCAAACTGATTCGGATCGACGACTCCAGGCCCGCCCCGTTGTTTAAGCTTGTGTCCCAGCCGAATGAATGGCAGAAAGCTGGCGCCAGAACACCTATAAGCCCCCGAGCCGAAGCCTATCAAGCTTTCTGGGAAACGTTCTTACTCGAGTTTGAAAGCCAACCCCGGGTTTTGAGTGCCACGGGGTTGCCAAATGCTTGAGAAATCGAGGTCGCCCCTGCCGTGAACTTGAAAATGTGCTGCCACGTGTTGCGGTGCAGGTATTGCCTTATCTTGCGCAGTGTGGTAGTATGTAACTGCCATGTTCGTCAGGACGAAGGTCTTCCGCAACAAGGACGGCAGCACGCGTACATACCTGCAACTGGTCACCAGTGAG
>JBFMCJ010000761.1 GCA_040754675.1 Bacillota bacterium | reverse complement strand
ATCCATCCGCGGCAGCACCGACTCCAGAGGCTCCTCCCCGGACATCACGGTGGCGAGCTCCTGGCGCATCGCCGTGTACCACTGACCAAACTTGGGCACCGTGGCCGGCAGCAGCCGAGCGGTCTTAGACTGCTCGAGCAAGGCCACCGCGTTCTGGGGCTGCTGGCCCGGCTGCAGGAACAGGTCGGAGTACGCCATCGACATCAGCCCGGGGACACCTATCCCGAGCTGCGGGATAATCTTTTGCCCCTCCGGGCCTCCGAGGTACGCCAGGAACTGCCACGCCTCCTGCGGGTGCTTGCTCGCTGCCGGAATCACGTACCCGATGGGGAACGCAACCGACGCCCGCTGTTTCTGGTGCGGCAACCGCACCACGTCGAATTCGAGGTTGGCCTGGCTCCTCGCCGAGGCGACCAGCACGTAGGATTCCATGATCATGGCCGCACGACCGGAAAGGAACATGGCGTCCGATCCGCCGTAGGTCTGGGCCTGAACCGAAGTGGGGGCGACCTTGTGCTTCTGGAACAGGTCGACGTAGAAGGCGATGGCCTCCTTCGTTTCCGGCGCCATGACGCGGCTCACCAGCCGGACCGGGTCGACCACCTCGCCGCCGTTTTGCCAGACGAAGGGGAAGAGCCACTCCGGGTAAAACACGCCGTCTTCCTCGATGTTACCGGCGAAGCCCCACGGCCCACCAGGTCGGAACGTGGTGGCCTTCTTCGCCACTTCAAGGAACTCCGCCCAGGTCCAGTCGCTGGAGGCCGTCAGGCCCCGCTCCTGGAACATCTTTTTGTTGTAGTACAGGACGAACGGGGAGAAGCTCCGCGGAAGCCCGTACAGCTTACCGTTGTACGAAAAGCCCTCGATCACCACGGGGAAGAGGTCGTGCTTGGGATAGCCGGACTCTGCGACGAACCCGTCAATGGGGGCCAGCGCCCCGGCCTCCACGAACCGCGGTACCTCGCTAAATGCCAGCATGGCGACGTCCGGTGCGGTTCCGCCGGCGATCATGGTCATGAGCTTGTCGTAGTACTTGCTCGGGATCCGAACAGGGTTGACCTTGATGGCGGGATGGCTCTTTTCGAATTCTTCGACGAGCTTAAGGAACGCCGCGTCCATCTCCGGATTGCCCCAGTAGGTGAAGGTAATGGTGACCGGCGCCTGTGAGGCGGCCGGCGCGCCAGCCCACACCCACCCTACAAACAGGGACGCCGTCACAGCCAACACAACTGCCCTCGTCGCAAAGCGCCGCGTCCGACCGGCCATACCTCGCATCGGTCTTGGTCCCTCCCATCTAGAATCTCGAAGCGTTGCGAACCTCCAGGACCTCCTGTCCGGTCAACTTGCCCGCTTCTACCGTCTCTCCTGGTCCCCCCTCCCTCTGAAACGGGGCGAGCCCTCTTTAACGACGGTTGCAGACCTACCCCTTGAGTCCCGACACCACCACGCCTTCGATGAAGTGTCGCTGCGCCGCGAAGAAGACGGCAATGGGCGGCAGCGCCACCACGACCGACGCAGCCATCAGCAGGTGGGTCACCGGCTCCCCGGGTTCGAGGGGTGATGTGAAGCCGTTGAGAGCCAGGGTGAGCGTCCACTTGTCGGCGGAGTTGATATAGATGAGCGGGTGCA
>JBFMCJ010000760.1 GCA_040754675.1 Bacillota bacterium | reverse complement strand
CCCCTGCTTGGCCATTGAGCTGCAGGAGATGCCCGTCGCGGCACCTCCGGCCCCGACCTCCCGTCTCCGCCCTCCATGGCGTCGCTGACGGCCGCCGCCAGGAACAGGGGCGCGGCGTTGACCAGTTCGTGGCCGATGGCCACCAGCTCCACCGCGACCTCGTTGCCGGAACGGCTGTACCACAGCCCCTCCGGCCGATCCAGCCGGCCGTTGACCCGGCGGACGATGAGCCGCCGGGCCGCCCTTCGGCGCGCTTCCCCGCCCATGGGAGCCAGTTCGCCCATGCTACGGTCCCCCCAACCCACAGCACCTTGAACCAGCGCGTGCTCGCGCTCGTAGACGCTTCTACCTGCCTCTCCACTGGAACTCGCCGTATGATGCGCTTCAGTCACCCCCCCACCCACGAGCTCGGCCGCAGCGCCTTCCGGTCGCCGGACACTCCGTCCACTGACACCTGCACGAACCGCTCGATGCCCGCCTCCCTGGCTGCGTCGGCGACACGCGGGCGCTGTCGACGTTGGGTCGGATGAAAGGCGCGGCGTCGACGATGCTGCGGCTCACGTCCGACTCCTGTGGCCCTCACGACTTGCGACCGGCATGCAACTCTCTTACATGTTGGCCGCCGTCCCGCGGATGACCCCGGAGCGCTCCTCTTTCAGGTATCTCGCCAGCCAGACCAGGTACGGGCTGGGCTTGCGGACCTTCCCGTCATGCATGCCGTGCCCGGTCAGCAAAAGCCGCCGCCGCGCCCGCGTCAACGCCACGTAAAACAAGCGTCGCTCCTCGATCTCCCGCCCCTCCCTGATCGACGGGTAGCTGGGAAACTCGTGCTCGGAAAGCCCCGCCACAACCACCACGTCAAACTCAAGCCCTTTGGCCTGGTGGACGGTCAAGACCCGTACCCGTCCATTGTCCGGGCTGAGCCTGTCGACGTTCTTTGCCATCGCCGCGAAGTTGAGGAGGTCTTCCAGCGACGACAGCGGGTCAGGCGACGGCAGCTGCCCGCCCGAGCCCTGAGTTGCCCCGCCGCCCGCCTTCGCCACGTCCTCCCCGCCTGCAAACAGCCTGTCCTTTTCGGCGAAGATTCGCCGAAGCTCGTCCAGGTTGGCGGCCCGTTTGGGCTCCCGCTCGTAGTAGGGGCCAAGCCCGGAACGGCGCAACACCTCGTCCAACAGGGCGGGCGGCCGCAGGACCGTCACCACACCCCTCAGCGCCTCGATCTCCCCCGCAAGCGGCTCAAACGCCTTGCGCGCCTCCTGCACGACCGCTCGTCGAACTGCGCCATCCCGTTCCACCAGCGGCAGCAGCCTTGCAAGCAACTCGCCCGTCGCTTCCGCGTCGTCCGCCGCCCTGTGCCCCGTGCCCGCTACCACCCCGAACCTCTCACACAACCCTTCCAGCGTGAGGTCATCACCGCCGACAAAGCGCCGGGCCATCTCGTACGTATCGGCTACCCGGCCGAACTCCAGCGCCACGCCCACCCGCCTCGCGTGCGCCGCGATCATCCGCCGGTCAAACCCCACGTTGTGCCCGACCACCACCGCGCCCGCCACGAAGCGCGTGAACTCCTCAAACGCCTGCCTCGCCGGCACCCCCTCCCGAGCCAGCCGCGCATCGGACAGCCCGTGCACC
>JBFMCJ010000759.1 GCA_040754675.1 Bacillota bacterium | reverse complement strand
ACTTCCGCATGTACAAAAAGCTTGCAGGCATGACGGGAACGGCGGCCACCGAAGAGGCCGAATTTCAGAAGATCTACGGCATGGACGTGGTGGTCATCCCCACCAACAAGCCCATGATCCGCACCGACTACCCGGACATGGTCTACAAGACCGAGAAGGCCAAGTTTGAAGCGGTGGTCCGGGAGATTGAGGAGCTCCACAGGACAGGGCGGCCGGTGCTGGTCGGCACGGTTTCCATAGAGAAGTCGGAACGCCTGAGCGAGATGCTGACGCGCCGGGGCATTCCCCACGTGGTGCTCAACGCCAAGTATCACGAGAAGGAAGCCCAGATCGTGGCCCAGGCCGGCAAGCTGAAGGCGGTCACCATCGCCACCAACATGGCCGGCCGCGGCACCGACATCGTGCTGGGCGGCAATCCGGAGTACCTGGCGCGGGAGCGGCTGAAGGCGAAGGGGTTCAGCGACGAAGAGGTGGCGCAGGCGGTCGACCGGGTGCGCTTCGCCGGGCTGAAGCTGAAGCCGCTCGGGGCCGAAGGCGACGTCCGTTCCCTCAACGGGGCGGTTGATGGGATGCCGGGGGACGGCGCGCGCGTCCGCGATGCCGCGGCGGCCTCCTCCCGAAACGGCGTGCCGGCCGGCCCGGAGCACGCACACAGGGCTGAGGACCGGGTGGCGGAGGCCGCCCGTCTGTACGTCGAACTGCTGGAGCAGACGCGCCGGGAGACCGAGCCGGAGCACCAGAAGGTGGTGGAGCTGGGCGGGCTGCACATCATCGGCACGGAGCGCCACGAGGCACGCCGCATCGACAACCAGTTGCGGGGCCGCGCAGGGCGCCAGGGCGACCCGGGTTCGTCGCGCTTTTACGTCTCGCTGGACGACGACCTGATGCGGCTGTTCGCCGCCGACTGGGTTCGCCGCTTCATGGACCGCCTGGGCTGGGAGGAGGACCAGCCCATCGAAAACATGCAGCTCACCCGCGCCATCGAAAACGCGCAGAAGAAGGTCGAGGCGCGCAACTTCGAGATCCGCCGCCAGGTGCTGGCCTACGACGACGTCATGAACCGCCAGCGCGAGGTCATCTACGAGCAACGCCGCCGGGTCCTCATGGGGCACAACCTCCGGGAAAGCGTCATGGACATGATGGGGCGGTACGTGGATGCGCTGATGGCCACGTACGCCGACGAGAAAGTGCACCCGGACGACTGGGACCTGGGGAAGCTGTGCGACCACGTCAACGACGTCGTCAACCAGCAGGGCGCCGTGCGGCCCGAGCACCTGGAGGGCCTGAAGCACTCCGAACTGCGGGAGCGGCTGGTTTCGGTGGTGCAGGACGCCTACGCCCGCCGGGAGCAGGTGCTGGGTCCGGAGGCCGTGCGGCAGCTCGAGCGCATCATCCTGCTGCGGGTGACGGATTCCAAGTGGATCGATCACCTGCGGGCGATGGACGACCTGCGGGAGGGCATCGGGTTGCGGGCGTACGCCCAGCGCGACCCGCTGGTGGAATACAAGCTCGAAGCGTTCAACATGTTCAACGCCATGGTGGCGTCGATCCAGGAGGATACGCTGAAGTACCTGTTCCGCGTGCAGCTTGTGAGCCCCGAGCAGCAGGAGGCGGAGGCGCGCAGGCGGCTCCG
>JBFMCJ010000758.1 GCA_040754675.1 Bacillota bacterium | reverse complement strand
CCTCAAGGATATCATTTCGACGGGCCGTCCACCTGGGTCGGGGGGTCGGCCGTCACGTACGGCGTCACCGATTTCCGCACCCGGACCAGCGAGACCTTCGCTCACGTCGTTCGGCGGGGAGGTGTCTCGAGATGAAGCCGATCAAGTATGTGCTGGCCGCCCTCGCAGTGAGTATGCTAATAGCGACCCCGGCAATTGCCGTCCCCCTGAGCGACAAGGGGCGCTTCGGCGGTTACGTTCCCGCCTATACGGGCACGAACCAGACCTTCAGCCTCTACAGCCCAACCGTGCCTCCTCCCTGACGGGGATCTACTACGGTGTGACCAGCAAGTGGAATCAGCCGGGATCAAACCCGCGGGATTGGTGGTGGAAGGCGTTTCATCCCTGGGCAAAGACCTGTCCGGCACTATCGAGGACCAGCCCCTGAGGGATACCTGTGATCGTCTGTCGGGGGATGGCGGCGTCCGCTGTTGACCGGTGGGTCGAGCTCAGGCGAATCCGCGAAGAAGTAAGTTGGCTGAGGACCAGGCTCTGGAGCTGGAGCGTTTGACAGGGTTGATTTCGCGGCAAGCAGACAAGGGCGTGCGCCCTGCGGAAATCCGTATCAGCTCGGACCGGTTGCCCTTTGCCGTGCAGGACCACCAGGACTACCCGGTTGTGGTACGACTGCAGGCCAGAGGCCAGGCTGTGGAATTCGTGACCATCATGGCCGTCCGCACCTTGTCTCCCGACCCGGAGTGGTCCCCGGGTGACCTCCACCTCCACACGTTGAATGTCGCCGGCCGAGGAACTAGCTGCCGGCGACGGCCTGTATGGCGGCGGTCGAAGGACAGGCGGCCGCTGCCATACAGGCGGGCTGACGGCAAGACATGTTGGCGCAGGTGAGGCAAGATGCGGAGATACGCGATGACGTTGGTTGCTGTCGCCGCGGGTTCCTGGGGGGTGGTAGCCCCGGGCGTCAATGGTCTGGATGCACTGCATCAAGGAGGGACAGCGCAGTGAAGCCGTACCTGCCCCGTCTGGTCTTGGGGGTCGGTGTCCTATGCCTGCTGATGAGTGCGGGCCTTTACCCACTTATGGGGGCCCAGAGCTACCTTGGAGAGCCAACCTGCCAGCGGGTCCTGTCTTTCCTGGCTGACCACGGTTACTTTGACCCCGCAAGGCACCAAACCTCGTTCTACAGAAGTCCAATCTCTGGCGATGCGACCCTGCGTGTTAGCGAGGCCGGCCCGCCCGGCCGCCGTGTCTGCGCAGTCCTCATTCCGGCCGACCCGACGCAGCCGGTGACTGCCGCACCAGAGTACCAACAACTGAAGGAGGTGTGGGCAAGTTTCGATCGCCAGGAGTATCCCATCAACCCGCGGGTTGTCCGCGATATCCTGCTTGCCGATTGGAGCCACAGGCTGCGCTCGGAACAAGCGTATTTCGCTCACCACGGCGCCGTCGGCCTTCTGGGCCTGATCCTTTGGGGGCTGGGCTGGGTTGGTCTCCGCGCCAGCCTCCCGTTGCTGGGCCCCCAGTTGGTCCTGTCGCTGTGCCGCTTAGGCTTCCCGTTTTGGTTTTGGTTGTCCGTCGGGATGATTGCGGGGGGAATCGTGTGGCTGCGGAGGTTGCGTCATCGAGGGTGACGAATCGAGCAGG
>JBFMCJ010000757.1 GCA_040754675.1 Bacillota bacterium | reverse complement strand
GTTCGCAAGTTCCTCGGCGGACCACCGTGCGACCAAGTCCTGAGCCACCCGATGTCCCTCTTTACATTTCCGGACGACCGGGATCATCGCTTCCAGGGTGGTCCTCATTGTTTCCAGAACATGGCGGGCGCCGTTTTGCACGTCTGATTCGTCCGGGATCTTCAGACGGCTTCGGATGATCTCTCGGATGGGAAACGGTTCGCGAAGGTACCGGGAAGCAGCCTCTTCCAGTGTCATCACGAGGGTTCCGGAGATGTATGCACCGCCTTCGGTAGCATTAACGCACACTCCTCTATAGTTGGCAACGTCGTACTCATAGTATTTGAGGAACCGTAGCCATGTCCGCGTTGTCCTAACGGGGCGCCCAAGATTGCCCGGAACCTCCAGGGTGTCCTCTGGCTGGTAGGCAACCTGCCTGTCACCGAGGGCGGCACCGGTAGCATGGGAACGTCCGTCATCTGCAAAGGATAAGTCCTGCCCTACCAGGATGATTGGGTCACACCCGAGAAACTCGGCTATCTTAAAGGCCATGTTGCCGGACGAGGGGCCCGTGTTGAGGATCCCTTTCTCGATTCCCAACCATTTGAAGTGGTCAAACGCTCTGTAAGTGATAACGGTAGGCCCTGTATATGCGGCGTATGCTCGAGGGTCAAGGACGGGGCAAGCAGCCAAATACACCTGCGTGGCGTCAAGCCCGCGGAAAAGCTGTGACACCTGGGGAACGCGTTCAAGCGACGCCAGAATGTGAGGCCGGACACCGTGACGCAGGAGTGGGGCCAGGGAGGCATCCGGAGCCAGGATAACGGCGCGGTCCTGAAGCTCGCCGAGTCTGTCGATGTTCTTGTTCAGGGAAGGCCCGGTCGACGCAATGATGGCCGGCCGGCCTGTAAACGCGCCTTCCAGATCCTGTATTCCGGGGTTTCGCAGTATCATGGGAACATTTAGCAGCACGTTCTGCAGCCCGATGAGCGAGTCGTGAGGAGCGTTACCAAAGTTCTCCGTCGCCTCCACTGCCGCCTCTCGCACTATCTTCATCGCCTTCAGGTAATAGTCGCGATTAAACGCCATGCTGCCGCGAGTGTGTGCAACGGCCAGCGTCTTGAGAAGCACCACGGCCGCCGCGGTCCTGAAGAGGTCATAAAGACGGGCATACAGCCCTGCGTAGTCGAGACCCACCAGGATGTCAATGGCAGGGTTGTCCAACACCCCTTCTAAGCGGGTCGTCTCCAATGCCAGGCGGAGCAGCGCTGGATCTGCTTCGATGGCGATGAGGCGCCACGTGTGCGATTTAGGCGCCACAAACGTAAGGAAGTGCAGTACTTCGTAGCCCAGGCCCACCCCTAGGAGGATCACCAAGCGGGCCCCCTTGAGGTCAGGTGAGGCGAGGTCCTGATCGACGGATTTCGATGGGTTGTCGGCGTCGTAGTAAGGCATGGACAGCCCATTGCCGTGCCCTATCTTAACGACATTAGGAATGCCGGAGCTGGTTTTCAGGATCCGGTACCGATACACGGGCTTCTGCGTCTCGACCATGGTCGCGAGCTCCGGCCGATGCTCCGCGAGCAGGACCAGGTTCTTGCGGAGTATGCTGTTGTTCTCACCAACCACGCGAGCCTGCTACCCCCAATTCGTGCCAGGCGGA
>JBFMCJ010000756.1 GCA_040754675.1 Bacillota bacterium | reverse complement strand
CTGCGCCGCGATCGACCCGGAAGGTTCCTCCTGGCCCGGGGGGCAGGACCCCGTTCCGTGGTGGCCTTTGCCTGCACGGAGAAGGCGGCGACTGAGATGGACCAGGCTGACCGCCTACGACCGCCCCCTCGAGCGCCTGGCGGCGCTCCTCGACCATCGGCGCCTGCGCGGCCGCGGCCACCGCGTCACGGGTAGGCCGGTGGTCGGCCCGCTCCCCCTCGGCACCCTGCCTTACGCGGTGGGCGGAGGTTTTGCTGGTGGGCGAAGCCGCTGGCCAGGTCAGGACCACCACCGGTGGCGGCGCGTGCTACGGTTTGCTGGCGGCCGAGATTGCTGTGGATGTCTTGACCCGCGCTCTGGCGGAGGACATCCCGTGTGCGGAGTCGTGGGCCGGGTGTGATCGCCGGTGGAGGTCCCTGCTCGGGCGCGAGATCGAGGTAGGCGTGCGCTTCCGGCAACTTGTCCGGCGGGTGGAGGAAAGCAGCGGTTCGTAGACCGGGAGGAAAGGGGCTCATCCGTAGAGAGAGTACGGACGGGGCGGGATTGGATGCCGCACGTGAGCAGGATACAATGGCTGTGACGCGAGTGTGTGGCGAGGTCTGCAAGCCGGTAGGAGGTAGCGGCAGAATGGAAGTCTTCGAGCGAATTACGGTTGATCCAAAGGTGTGCGGGGGGAAACCCTGCATCCGCGACCTTCGCTTTCCTGTCTCGCGCCTGCTAGGGCTGCTTGCTGCGGGGGAGACACGCGACAGCATCCTGAAGGCGTACCCCTACCTTGAGCCTGCCGATGTTGATGCGGCGCTGAGATATGCTGCGTTCCTGGCTGAAGAGGAGACGGTGGAGGTTGCTCGGTGAAGTTCCTGTCGACATGCCGCTCTCGCCGACCCTTGCCCGTTGGCTCTGTGAGCACGGTCACGATACCATTCACGCCTTTGAAGTTGGGCTGGGCTCTGCCTCGGACGAAGAGATCATGGAGCGTGCACGGTCTGAGGGTAGGGTGGTGGTTACGGCCGATCTGGACTACCCTCGTCTTCTGGCGCTCACGCGTGCTCGCCGCCCGGGAGTTGTTCTTTTTCGCGGAGGGAGCTTCAGCGAATCCGACATGCTGTCTATGATCGGACGGGCTATCGCCGCAGTCTCCGAAAGGGACCTGGCCAGCAGCATTGTGGTTGTTGATCGCCAGCGAGTACGGCGCAGGACGCTCCCTGTTTGACGTTCCGGTTTCTGTTCAGTCGGTTTTAGTCTTCAATCGGTTCCGTCCACCACCACATGACTTTGCGCCGGATCGAAGCCGCCGGCCAGGTCAAGACCACCGCCGGCGGCGGCGTGTACTACGGTCTGCTGGCGGCCGAGATTGCTGTGGAGGTGTTCGCCCGCGCTCTGGCGGAGGACAACCTCTCTGCGGAGCCGTTGGCCGAGTACGGTCGCCGGTGGACATCCCTGCTCTCGCGTGAGACCGAGGTGGGCGTGCGCTTCCGGCAGCTTGCCCGCCGGGTCGACGACGCCACATTAGCCTTCCTCATCGACCTCGCCAACCGCGACGGCCTCCCCACCGCCTCTTCGACTGGCACGTCCCCCTCCTCGACGGCCCCGTCTCCCTCCTCCGCCCCCTCTCCCTCCTCGGGCCGGCCCCCGCCCCAACT
>JBFMCJ010000755.1 GCA_040754675.1 Bacillota bacterium | reverse complement strand
CAACGACGGGCGGATCGACTACCGCGCGCTGTCCGCGGCAAAGCTCGACCTCACCTGGCTCAGGCAGGAACTGCAAAAGCGCGGCATCGAGAGCCCTGCTCGTGTGCTGTACGCCTCTCTGGACTCCGAGGGAAACCTCTTCGTCCAGGAGCGTGAGAAGCCCGGGGCGCAGGGCTAGCGGGGTAGCCATTGCCTGCGGCCGGGCGCGGCAGTATAATGAGAGCCGCAGCAGCGGTGCGCCTATAGCTCAGGGGATAGAGCGCCGGCCTCCGGAGCCGGGTGCGGGGGTTCGAATCCCTCTAGGCGCACCATCTTTTTCGGCTTCCCCTGGCCCGTCTTTACTCCGCCAGCCGGAAGACGGAGAACGCCTGCTCCAGCGCCCGCGCCTGGCCGGCCAGCTCACGGGCCGCCTCGGCTATCTGTGAGACCGCCCCCGACTGCTGCTGGGTGGACGAGCTGATCTCCTCGGTGCCGGAGGCTGTCTCCTCGGTTGCCGCCGCCATCGACTCGACGGCTCTGACCACGGTACCGCTGGCCTCGGCCAGCTGGCTGGCCGCCTCGGCCACGTTGCCGATCTCCGCGATGGCCTGCTGGGCCGTCGTCAGCATGGCCCAGAAGGCGGTGCCGCTTTCCTCGACGACCGAAACGCCGGCTTTGGCCTCGTTGCCTGCCTGCTCCATGTCCTTGATCGCGCGGCCGGTGCCGGCCTGGATGCGGCCGAGCAGCTCGGCAATCTGGTCGGCGGCGACGCGCGACTGGTCGGCGAGCTTGCGCACCTCCTCGGCGACCACGGCGAAGCCCCGTCCCTGCTGGCCAGCGCGTGCGGCCTCGATGGCGGCGTTGAGCGCGAGCAGGTTGGTCTGGTCCGCGATGCCGGTGATCACACCGAGAATCTCGTTGATGCGGCGCGAGTGCTGCCCCAGTTCCTGGATGGAGTCTGACGAACTCTGCACGGCGGCCGTAATCCGGCTCATCTGGGCGGCGACCCGTTCCATGGACTGGCCGCCGGAACGGGACTTGGCCTCGACGTCCGAGGCCTGCTCCCGCAGGCGCTTAACCGCCTGCACGACCCTATCCACCACCTGCTGCATGGCCGCGGCACCCTTGCCGGTCTCGGTGGCGACCCTTGCCTGCTCGTCCGCCCCCTTCGCCATCTGGTCGACCACCGCCGCCACCTGCTGCGCCGACTCGCCCACCTCCGTGGCGCTGGCTGCGAGCCTCTGGCTTTCGGCGGAGAACTGCTGCGCCGCGTTCAGCACCTGCCGCACGAGACGGCTCAAGCTGCGGCCCGATTCGTTGAACGCCCTGGCCGCAGCGCCCAGTTCGTCCCTGCCGAAGTCTCCCAGTTCGAAGGCCAAATCGCCCTCGGCCCGGCGCTGGAGTCCCGCTGCGATGGCCCGGATGGGGCGCTGCAAGCGGCCTCCGACCCAAAGGTTGAAGGCGACGGCGAGCACGAGCCCGGCCGCGGCTGTCGCCAGCATCAACGTGTTGGCTTCGGCCGCCGTCCGCAGTGCTCCCTGGCTCACGTCGTGGGCTTGCCGGGCGTTTTTCTCCGCCAGGGGCTTCATCGCGTCCTGGACGTGCCGGTAGTTCTCCACGAGGCTCATGGCGATTTCCGGGGCGAACTGGGTCCTGAAGTTGCGGCTCT
>JBFMCJ010000754.1 GCA_040754675.1 Bacillota bacterium | reverse complement strand
TCAGGTACGCGCCCAGCATGAAGAGTTCACCGTGGGCAAAGTTGATGAGCCGCAGCACGCCGTAAACCATGGTGTAGCCCAGAGCGACCAGAGCGTAGACGGAACCCAGGGTCAGACCGTTCACCAACTGCTGGGCGAAAAGCTGCACGATTCAACCTCCCGCCTGCGCCGCGGGCGTTCCCCGGAGTCCGGCGAGGGGCGGAGAGCGGAGAGCGCCGGGCGGATACACCCGTCCCTGCTCCGACCGCCGCTCTCCACCCCTTTACGGCTATCCCTGGTAGGGCACGATCTCACCGCGCTCGTTGACGATGTAAGCCTTGTGGATGGTTCCCAGGCGATCGCCGTTCTTGTCGAAGCCGAGGATGGGCCCGGTGATCCCCGGGAAGTTCTTCAGGTCGTTGTGCAGGTACCGGGCGATGCGCGCCGGATCGGCCGAGCCGGACTTCTGGATGGCCTCCACCAGCACCCGGAACGCGTCAGCGGCCATTAGCGCCCAGATGCTGCCGGGTTCCTGCCCGTAGCGGGCCCTGTAATCGGCGATGAACTGGCGGGCCTCAGGATAGGGCAGGTCGGACGGGATCGGCTCCGTGGTGATGATGGTGCCCCTGGCCGCATCAACTCCGGCGATGCGGACGAACTCCGGGTTGTTGGTGGCGTTGCCGGCCATGAACGTGGCGGTGATGCCCAGTGCCTTGGCCTGCTTGACCAACAGCCCGCCCTCGGGGAAGTAGCCGGTGAAGTAAATGGCCTCAGGGTTTGACGCCCGCACCCGGGTCAGCGTGGCGGTGAAGTCCCGCTCACCCGGCGTGATGGCGTCGTAGAAGACAACCTGGGCGCCCCGTTCCTCGAGGTACCGGCGGGTCCAGTCGGCGAGGCCCGAAGCGTAGGTGGTGTTGTCGTGGATGAGAGCCACCCGCTTCTTCTTGAGGGTACCGGTGATGAACTCGGCGGCGAACAGCCCCTGCCGGTCATCCAGGAAGCAGGTGCGGAAGAAGCGCTGGTAGCCTTTCTGCGACAGGCGGGTGGCCGTCGAGGAGGGCGTGACCTGCACGATGCCGGCCTCATCGTAAATGGTGGAGGCCGGCTCCGTCAGGCTGGAGGCGTAGCTGCCGATGACCGCCACGACGCCCTGCGTCACCAGGCGCTGCGCCGCCACCGCCGCCTGCACCGGGTCGCTCTGGTCGTCGGCCGTCACGATCTCGATGGGCCGGCCCCCGAGCACCCCGCCTTTCGCGTTGACCTGGTCGGCGAGCAGTTGAACGGCCTTGACGAATCCGTCCCCCTCGTACGCCCACTGCCCTGAGATGGGTCCCTGAACCCCGATCCGGATCGGGGCCGGGGCGGCCAGCGCATTCCCCGCCGCGACCACGAGAAGCCCCAATAAAGCCAGGGCCCAAAAGGTTGCTCGTACCTGTCCCTGCCGCATGTACACCCATACCCCCTGTCAGAGCGAAGGCTCGTAGAGTAGGCACGGACTTCGCCGTAAACGAAACTAATTCCTTCGAGAGGGCGGTCATTCGAGCCTTCTCGCCGAGGCGACACGGGTTTGAACGACTAACAGCGACTGAACTTGCGCCTAGCGGCGCGCGGCGCGAAAATCAACCCGGTGGGTTCCTACCCGCCGACAAAGGCACACCCGCCGAAAGGCGG
>JBFMCJ010000753.1 GCA_040754675.1 Bacillota bacterium | reverse complement strand
TAAGTGAGCCCCGCGAACACCGCCAGCACCACCAGGAAAGCGGCCTGGGCGGCCCACTCGACCAGGGCCGCCCGCCGCTTTCGCCCCCTCGCTGCCGGCCCGCGCCGGACCCCCGCTTGACGGGGCCGGGCCTCCGGCTGGGCCGGCCCGGCCCCCGGCGGCAAGACTCTCATCACCGGAACGGCATGGCGTACAGCAGGCCGCCCTGGCCGTAGGGCTTGTTAATCCCCCTGGGCAGCCCCAGCGGGCCAAGGTTGCGGTCGTAGATCTCGCCGTAGTTGCCGACGCCCTTGATGATCTGGACGGCCCAGTCGGGCCTCAAGCCCAGCGCCCGCCCGAGGTTGCCCTCAAGCCCCAGGAAGCGCCGGACCTCGGGGTTGCGAGTGTTGCGGAAAGAGTCCACGTTGTTGCTCGCGATGCCCATCTCTTCGGCGAAGAACGTGGCGTAAACGACCCACTTGATGACGTCGTACCACTGGTCGTCGCCGTGAGCCACCACCGGGGCGAGCGGCTCCTTGGAAATGGTGGCTTCCAGGATGACGTGTTCGTCCGGGTCGCGCATGACGCTCCGGCGGGCTGCAAGCTGCGAGCGGTCGCTGGTCACGGCGTCGCAGCGGCCCTGTTCGTAGGCGTTGTAGGTGGTATCAATCTCCTCGAAGACGACGGGCGTGTACGGGATGTTGAGCGCCCGCATCGTGTCCGCCAGGTTGAGTTCGGTGGTGGTGCCCGTTTGAACGCAGACGCTGGCGCCCGAAAGGTCTCGCAGTTCCCTGACCCCGGCGCTCTTTCGCACCATGAACCCCTGGCCGTCGTAGAAGGTGGGCGGGGCGAAGTTGAGCCGGTTGTCGGTGTCCCGGATCAAGGTAAACGTCGTGTTGCGAAAGAGCACGTCCACCTCGCCGGTCTGAACGGCCGGCAAGCGCTGCGCCGCGGTCAGGGGAACGAACTCGACGGCGTTGGGGTTGCCGAGCACGGCTGCGGCCACCGCCCGGCAAAAGTCCACGTCGAACCCCGACCACGTGCCGTCCGGGTTGAGGTACCCGAACCCCGGCAGCCCGCCGTTGACCCCGCAGATGAGCCGGCCCCGCTGAACGACCTTGTCGAGAGTACCCGCCGACACCGCAGGCGCCAAGGCCACAACAGCAAGCGCCGCCAACACGAGAACTCGCCGGACCCAGACCATCCGCGGCCACACCCCTTTCATGCAAGCCGTAACCATTACGGCTCCTCTATGGCCGCTTGCTTCGCTGGCCTGCCCGGCATTCCTCCCCTGCACTCGATGCCTCTCGCGTAGAGCCACCACCCCCCTCGCCGGAGTCGCACTGTGCCCGGAGTCTCCCGGGCCAGTATCCAGCGCATAAAGTAGGGACGTCTTTGCCGCGCTGTCACCGGCCGGGACCGTTCTTGAAGGGGGATACCTCGTGATGGATAATGAGGCCAGGAATTCTCGATGCAGGGTGTAGAGGCCGCGGTTCGGTATGCGGCGCTGTACCCTTAAGAGACCGAGATGGCTATTCGGCAAGCAGCTGTGGCTGTGCTACTGCCCGTGGTGAGTTGAGGGGAATTCGAAACAGCACGACCCCGTAGCTGGCATGGTCACCCCGTTGAAAGACGAGCTCGCCGAAATCCTTGTCGAAAGTAAGCAGGACCCGGC
>JBFMCJ010000752.1 GCA_040754675.1 Bacillota bacterium | reverse complement strand
AGCTTGAGGCCACCATCAAGCAGCTCAATGCCGAGCTTGCAGACCTCGAGATCTACTTATACCCGGACCGCATGGCCGAAAAGGCAAAGTCCCTCGCCGATGCCGAAAAGAGGCTCGCCGAGTGCTACAAGAAGTGGGAGGACTCAGTAGAGATCCTGTAGGTTGGGCATCGCAGAATCCCACCCGGATGCCAGGACCAGCCTCACGTAAGGCCCCGGCGGCCAGGGAGTTCCCATAGGAGAGGACCCTGCCGCGCCAAGTGTCGTGCGGTAGCCGAGGACGAGCCTTGCCTGGGGCGTGATGTCATATGTGGCCCGCGCGTCCACTGTTGCCAGGAACAGCCCTCCGGGGTCCAGGTACGTCCAGGACCCTCCCGCGCCCAGGGATAACCCCGGCGCCACCCGTCGATCGAAATAGGCCGCTATGGACCGAGTTACTGCACGGACCGGCACAGGAGGCGAAGTATCATCGACCTGCTTCAGTGACAGGAGCCCGGACGCGCATGTTCGTTCATCGAGCACGACAGAGCAGGAAAGGGCCGTTGTGAACTTCCCGACCGTGCTTCCTCTCTCAAGCCGCTGTCTTTCGCCCTCACACGTCAATATCCCCACCGTCTCAAGGTGGCCCGGCAGGGCGACACTGGCCCGCAACGAGAGGGTCTCCCGGCGAGGCCCGAAGGAAGCCCGGAGATCGGCCCGCCATGAACCTCCGCCCGACGTGTTTTCCGCGAGCAGAAGGGACCCCCCGAGCCTGCCATTGGCCGGCTCATACTGGGCGGCGACCGTGAAAGGTGCCTCGCCGCCAGGTAAGCACCACAGCCCAACGACCGTGTCTGCCGGGCTTTCGCTCTGACCTTGCCGGGTGGTCCCCCCGATATGCCGGCGGTGGGTTAACGACAGACTGAAGCCTCGACCGAGCGGCAGGGAGCACGCAAGCTCGGCCGCAAGGTGCGGCGCACCTCCCACAGCGAGCCGGCCGGTGACTCCGGGCGGGCCGGCGTAGGCGAAGCTCACCAGGGGTGCCATGACCATTTTCTCACCGCTCCTGGAGATGTCCGCGCCCGCTGTGAGCGTCAGGGCATCCGTCAGGCGCTGTTCCCAGGCCCCCGAAACCCGCGGTGATCTTTGAGCTGCGTCGTAGCCTGCCGTCAGCCTCAGGCCTCGCATTGGCATGACTTCCATTCCAACGCTTAGGCCAGGAGGCCTTCTGCTCGCTTCGGAGCCTGCTGACAGCTCCATGACAAGCCTGGCGTTCTTAGCGAGCGGTGCGGCAAGAGTTGTCCGCCCGAAGAACATCGCTTTCGGCCCCGACATCGTGAGCCCGTTTGCTCCCTCGTCCGTCATATAGGTTACGCGTTTTTCGCCACTCAGGCTAAGCTCAAGCCCAGTTTCGGTTTGTGCCGCGACCTTGCCACTAGCCTGCCATGAGGTGTACCCGGGACCCATCTCCAGCTTGATAGCTTTCGTTCCCGAGATCACGGGGGATGGCGGCGTCGCCGCGCCAGGTGCTACACTGTCCATCCGTTGCAGCGGAATCCGCTGCAGCGGAATGTCCAGGCGCACCGTCTCCCCTGCGGCGACGCTTACTGGAATCAAGGTCGACCGCGACTCCCAACCTGGTGGTAGGGTCCGTTCGGCCACCCGCATGACATGATCCC
>JBFMCJ010000751.1 GCA_040754675.1 Bacillota bacterium | reverse complement strand
GCCGGGGATGATTGGTCTTCCTACAGGATTATGCAGATCAGGCCGCCCGTCCCCTCGTTCACGATACGCGTGAGGGTCTCCTGGAGCTTGGCCTGGGCGTGTTCGGGCATGCGGTACAGCTTGCTCTGCATCCCCTCCCGAACCAGCTGCTCCAGGGATTTGCCGAACAGGTGGGCCTGCCAGATCTTCTGGGGTTCGTCCTCGAACTGGACGAGGAGGCTGCGCAGGAGCTCCTCTGATTGCTTCTCCGTGCCGATCACCGGGGTGATCTCGGTGGTCACGTCCGCCCTGATGAGGTGGACGGACGGGGCACTCGCCCGCAACCTGACTCCGAAACGGTTTCCCTGACGGATGAGCTGGGGCTCGTCGAACTTCATGTCTTCGAAGCGGGGGGACACCACGCCGTAGCCGGTCTGCCACAGTTCCTGCAGTCCCTCCGCCACCTTGTCGTACTCGCGCCTGGCGTGAGCCAGCTCCTTGATAGCCCGGATGAGGTCGTGCTTGCCCTCCAGGGCGTATCCCGACATCTCGCCCAGCACGCGGTAGAACACATCTTCCCGGGCGGCTATGGCAACGGCCGCCCTGCCGCTGCCCAGCTCCAGGGCTTCCAGCGTTACATCTGCCACAAAGTCGGCTTCCCGCAGCCGGGCGATGGAGGAGTCCACGTCCCGCACGCGCCTGACCCCGGGGATGACCTCCTCCACCTTCTGGGCGAACTGGCGGTGCAGCCAGTGCTCCCGGCCCAGCTCTTCCACCCACTGGGGCAGCCTCACATTGACTTCGGTGACCGGGAACTCGTAGAGCGCCTGCTCCATGATCAGGTAGACGTCGTCCAGGTCCATGGTGGCCGCATTCACAGGCACAACCGCCACGTCGTACTCGGCCTCCAGTTCCCCGGCCAGCTCCCGGGTGGCCGGGTCGTCAGGGCGGGTGGAGTTGAGGACCACCAGGAAAGGCTTGCCCAGCTCCTTCAGTTCAGCCACCAGCCGCGCCTCCGGCCCGGCGTAGGCCGGTCGGGGCAGGTCCACGATCGAACCGTCGCTGGTTATGACCAGGGCCAGGGTGGAATGCTCGGTCACCACCTTGCGGGTACCCAGTTCGGCCGCCTCCGGGAAGGGGATGGGCTCCTCCACCCAGGGGGTTTGCACCATGCGGGGAAGCCCATCTTCCTCGTACCCCAGGGCTCCCGGGATGGGGTAACCGGGGCAGTCCACCATGCGTACCTCCATGGTGACGTTGTCCCGCAGGGTTACCTGCACAGCCTCGTCGGGGATGAACTTGGGCTCCGTGGTCATTACCAGGCGGCCGGCGCCTGCCTGGGGAAGGGCATCCACCGCTCGCTCGCGCTCGTGGAGATCCTGGATGTGGGGCAGCACCAGGAGTTCCATGAACCGCCGGATGAAGGTGGATTTCCCCGTCCGCACCGGGCCCACCCCGCCGATGTAGATCTCTCCCCCCGTGCGCTCGGCCATATCCCGCAGAATATCAAACTTCTCCATGGCCCTTTTTCCTCCCCGGCACATGATGGCAGGCTGGCGCCTTTCTCCTCCACTATATGCGTCTGCCAGTCCGGGTAGACATCCCTACCCCGGCCGGACGCCAGATCATGCGCAGGGGAGCACCTTCCCACTCAAAGGCTTCGCGCAACCTGGTTTCCAGGTATCGT
>JBFMCJ010000750.1 GCA_040754675.1 Bacillota bacterium | reverse complement strand
CGGAGGACAACCTGTCTGCGGAGTCGTTGGCCGAGTACGATCGCCGGCGGAGGTCCCTGGTCGGGCGCGAGATCGAGGTGGGTGTACGCTTCCGGCAGCTTGCCCGGCCGGTAGACGACGGCACCCTTGCCTTCCTCATCGACCTCCCCAGCCGCGACGGCATCAAGCGCGCCATCCAGTCCCACCTCCTCTTGGACTGGGACGCGCCCCTGCTCTCCGCCCTCCTCGACGGCTCCCTCTCCCTCCTCCTCCCCCTCCTCAAATAGCCGCCGCGCTCGCCCAGCCTGGTTGGGGTTCGACATCGGAGCGCTGCGTCGGACGGCCCCGCGAACCGCGGTCCCTGTGCCTCGATCGCCGCCAAACCGAGGCGCCTACGCCGCGATGGTCGCCCGAACCGCGGTCCCTGCGCCGCAATGCCCGCCCCAACCGCGGCCCCTGCGCCGGGATCGGCGCTCGAACCGCGGCGCCCCGCGCCGGGATGGCCCGCCGAACTGCGGCCCGTACGCCGGAATCGCCGCCGCAACCGAGGCTCCGGCACCGGGGTCATCCGCCGAACGGCAGCACCTAGGCCGCAATCACCCCCCGAACCGCGGCACCTGCGCCGGGATGGACCCCTTTGATGGGGGCACCGGGTTCATCAGGAGTGGAGGCTTGGAACGCAACATGTGCGGGAGCGCTGGCCGGTCTGTTAGCAGAGAGCAGGAACAGCTCATGATTGAGAGGTTGCGCTGGCAGGTGAGAACCTGCGAGGGGTGGATCGCAAACGCCGACGCCAAAGCAGCGGTGATCGTAGGGCTCAATGGTGCATTGGTCGCGGGACTTCTTGCAGGCGGCCGTGGGGCGGTGACCGGGGGTCTCGCGGGCGGTTGGGCGACCCGGGCGTGTGACACGGTCTTCTTGGCTGCTGTGGCCTGGTCAATCCTGTGGGCGGGCCTGACGGTCTTGCCAAACGTCAGCGGCGGCCCGTCCGGGGGCTCCGTGTCGCACTTTGCTGAGGTGGTGAGGCTGTCGCTGGAGGATTTCAGGAAGGCGTCCCGCGCACTTGTTGGGCTGCGGGAGATCGAGGCGCTGGAAAGCCAGGTCTATGTGCTGTCGCGCATCTCCTCGCTGAAGTTCAGGCGCCTCCGGTGGAGCATCGGTGGATTAATGGCGGGGCTGGTCGCGGGGTTGGTTTCCCTTATACTTTGACGGGCTGGCGAGTGGAATGGGCAGTGTACTTGCTTCCAGGATACTAGCAATTTCACAACTGGGCTACATTTTCGATCATCAGTTCCCCGGGGGGTGGTTAATGTGAGCCGGCAGATGTGTTTTGTGGTAGCAGGCGACCTGCGCGGCTTCACGGCCTATGGAATGAAGTACCAGGCGGGAGTCGATTCCTTCTGCAAGGAGTTCTACGCGCTTGTGGAGGAGTGCCTTGCGCCCAGGGGAGGCGGCCAGAAACCTTTCATGAAGAAGTTCCTGGGGGACGGGTTTATCTTCCTCTACGAGCTTCCCGAAGGTGTCCATCGGCAGACCCAGACCGAAGTCGCTGCCGACGTCGTTCGCCAGGCCATCATGGTCGAGCGCGCCTATGCCAAGTGCGTCCCGCCAGACCCTCCCGACAGGCGCTTCCAAACCTTAGAGTCGTTTAAGGATATTCCAACGCGCCTCGGAGTTGGAGTGTGCTA
>JBFMCJ010000749.1 GCA_040754675.1 Bacillota bacterium | reverse complement strand
AGGGCGACCGGCTGCGAAGCGCCGTCGAACTTTCGCCGGACCCCCTGCAGGCAGGCGCGCGGGCCGGCCCCGCGGGTGGCCGGCGCCGCACCGACAGTGCGGGGCCAGGAGGACAGGAGGGCCCGGTGGTGCCCTCTCCCGGCGCCTTCGTCGCCGACTGGCCTACCTTCCGGCGCATGGTGCAGATCGAACGCCGCCGCATGCAGCGCTGGTCGGTGCCCGTGACCCTAATAGTCATCCAGCTCGGGACCTCCACAATCGACCCGGGCCAGAGCTGGGAAGAGGTAGAGGCCTTCTACCAGCAGCACGTTGAGCCGAACGGGACCGGCGCGGCTGCGGCCTGGCAGATGCGTGCGGCCAGCCACCTGCGACAGGGCGACGTGGTCTGCCCCGTGGGCGACCGGTGGCTTTTGGTGCTGCTGCCCCACGCCGACGAGGCGGCCGCCCGGAGGGTTGCCGAACGCCTGGCCTGCCTGGCAGGCAACGGCTATTCCGCTGAGGGCGAGATCAACCCAGCCGCCTTCCAGTTTCGGCTCCTGCCCCTGAAGCCCGCGGCGTAGCCTTACCGCCGCACCGCGCCCCCGTGACCGCGAGCTCAATTCGCGCGAGCCGGGCCAGGTGTTTTATGGCTGTTTGACCCATCTTTGACTCTTGTTTGACAGTTAGGTCTTAACGTGTTGGCCGGAACGAGATGGGGGTCGGCGGGAGGCCGTACGATGGGGAGCATGCCGGTTCACCCGGCGAAGCCGAAGACGTTTATCCTGCGGATCCTGCGACAGGATCGGGATGACTGGCAGGGCCAGTTGGTGGACGTGCGATCGGGGGAAATCCACCCTTTTACCTCCTTCCTGCAGCTGCAGCGGATGATGCTGACCCTAGTGGAGCAGCCGGCTGAGATAAGGAAGTTCGGGGCGACCGCAGGGTAGCGCGTGGGCTCCGCGGCACGAGCTAGCCAACGAGGCTGGATGGTGGCGGGCCACAGCATGGACACGTGGGTTGATTTCTGAGGAGGGATGGATGCACGTGAAGAAGCCATGGGTTCGAGCGGCAGTGGGAACGCTAGCCTTCGCGATACTGGCGCTTGCGGTGGTGGCACCGG
Organism: Bacillota bacterium; assembly: GCA_040754675.1. Classification (NCBI taxonomy): domain Bacteria; kingdom Bacillati; phylum Bacillota; species Bacillota bacterium. The sequence goes on along the minus strand of JBFMCJ010000749.1, from coordinate 581 downwards.
GGGTGCTGGCAGCGGCGTCAGCATCTGCAACGCAGAACGTCACGGTGACCATCCCTCAGCGGGTCGGTATTAAGCTGAACCCAAGCAGCATCACCATCGACCTGACAAACCAGAACTATCCCCCTGACACCTTCCCCGCCTACTATGGCACGTCGTCGGCGCCGGCCGTTGTGGTGTCGGTGTTCGCGAACTCCCCGGCCGGTTTTACCGTGACCGTGACGGCCTCGGGGAACCCTCCCACCTGGTTACCGTTTACCGACTGGTACGTGGCGGCGGGTACCAACCCGGGGGATGCTACCCCGGCAAGAACAGCAGAGGGAGAGACTCCAGACACGATGTGGAAGGCGTTGAGCACCTCCCAGACCATCATCGACAAGACTAATGAGAAGACCGCCGGCTGGGACGACTACAACGTCGACTTCCAGCTGAAGTTTAATGGCGACGAAGAGGCAACCACCATTTCGGGCGTGACCCTCACGTACACCATCACCGCCAAGTAAGGACGGCGGCTCAGGCCAAGACGTGGCAAGATATCTCGTCGCCATCCTGCTGCTGGCCGCGGCGGTCCTGGCGCCGGCTTG
>JBFMCJ010000748.1 GCA_040754675.1 Bacillota bacterium | reverse complement strand
CCCGCAGGCGCACCGAAACCGAACGCTGTTGTAGTGGCGCACCACATCCTGCCTTCAAACTCAAACTCGCCAGTCATCTGGAATCAGATCCTCACATGAACAGCGTCGCACTCGCTCGTACCCGTTCCCCGTCGACCTCGATTAGTCCATTTCTCCGAAGCACGCCCAGGTACGTCCCGAACGTCCCGCCCGTGTGGACGATGCCGGTCTTCTCCCCGAGTTCGGCACGGGTCAGGCTGCGCGGGTAAACTGCCACCAGCTCGTCGAGCATCCGCCGCTCCCCCGCCCGGAGCGCCCCCCTCCACATCTCCAGCACCTCGGCGGGCTCGCTCGGCGCAGGTGGGACGTCCGCCCCCAAGTGGGCGAACCCCGCCGGCGTGATCTCCAGCAGCCCGTCGGCCCCCTCGGTGACGAACCCGTGGCGTTTGAGGACGCCGAGATACGTGTTGAACGTTCCACCCGATGGGGTGAGTCCGGACAGCGTCCCGAGCTGCGCCCGGGTGAGCCGAAGCGGGTGGCGCCGGGCCAGGGTCGCCAGCATCCGGCGTTCACCAGCCCGGAGGGACACTGCTCCGTTTTGGGCAGGCGCCGGCTCGGGGGCGGGTCGGGGTGCCGAGGGCAGCGAGGCCGGACGGGTAGTCGGCTTGACTGCCGGCTTCGTTCCGGCTCGCTCCAGACGGGTGGCCGCGTCGGTCAGCGCAGCGAAGGCCGTGTTTAGGGCTTCAACCGGCCCCCGAAGTTGCTCGACGACCTCTCGGAGTTTGTCCACCACCGACGGGTCGAGCACCGGCACCTCGACGCGCTCGACCACCGGCTGGGGTGCCGGACGGGCGGCGAGCTGCCGCTCGAGCTCGGCGATACGGCGGCGCAGCTCCTTCGGGTCGTCCCGTCCCACGCGCTCCATGACGGCTTGCAGTCGCTCTCGTACCCGCTCGAGGTCAATGGACGCCATCTGGCGCGGCGTTCGCGGCGTCTCACCCACCTTCGGCGTGGCGGACGAATCGAAGGTTTCACGGCGGCGAATCTGAACTCGCTTGAAGATGTCGAGCCACCCGGGCGACCAGAACCACGCTGTACCCACCGGCAGGGATGCCAAGGATTCCATGAACTCATGGCGCCGCCCCTCGGCGTCGTGGGCCTCGATCCAGGCCTCGACAGCCTTCCGATCCTGGGGACTGATGGTGCGGAGCGCCACGAGCACTTCGGTTTGTGTCAGTACGTCCTTCGAGATCACCGCCGCCCGCTGCGTGATGAGTGTGACACCGATCCCGCTCGCCCGTCCCCGGCGCACGATGTCATCGATGGCTCCGACCATGCGTTCCTGGCCGGCATACACCTTCTGGGGGACAAACGCATCGGCTTCATCGATGACGAGGTGCATGGGTTGGCGGTACCGGTCCTCGCCTTTGCGGTGGTAGAGGCGCTCTGCGAGATCCGTCACGAACCGGCGTTGGTCGCTCTTGCTGAGATGGCGGAGGCTCAAGACAACCGAGATGCCCTCCTCGACGACCAGATCGGCGATGAGTGCGCCGGTAGTCGCATCGAGGGGGAGATCGCCGTGTGCGCCGCCGAGCACGACAACAGGTAGACCTGGGCCCTCGCCATCGGCCGAAGCGCGCAGGCCCCACCAGACGTCCAGCGGGTCGATCACGACCACCTGCATGCCGGCCTTGAGTAGCT
>JBFMCJ010000747.1 GCA_040754675.1 Bacillota bacterium | reverse complement strand
CTGGACGAGGCGGTATAGACCCGAAGGGCAGGGTGGTACGATGCGGGAATTCGAAGCGGTGAGAATAATCGAGACGCTACGCTCCGGCGTCTCCTCGCGCCACCTCTCGGCAATATTCTCATACGGGCGCGAGGCCTTGCTGGAGGCGGTACAGCGGGACCTGGAGGCCGTGGCCGGCGGGGAAGTTTGCCGGGCCCTGGTCCTGCGCGGCGACTACGGCGAGGGCAAGACCCATTTCTTGAACACCGTGTTCAACCTGGCACAGGACCGGAACTTCGCCGTGAGCCTGGTGGTCCTGGGTAAGGAGACGCCCTTCAATCGTTTGGACCTGGTCTACCCCAAGCTCACGGCCGAAACCTATCTCCCGGGCGCGGTGGAACCGGGGCCGGAGGCCCTGTTACGGGACTTGCGGCCCGAGAGCGTCCTCGCCCGGGATCTACTGGAGTTCGCCCGCCGGGAACTGCACCCCAAAATCGCGTGTGTCCTGGAGAACTACTGGCAGGCCGCCGACTCCTATCACGCCCACCTGCTCTACGGCGACCTCGCGGGAGAATGGCTGCCACTGGCGCAACTCAAGTCCCTGCACCGGCTTAACTTCGGACGGGCCGTCAGGCTGCCCAGGTTTACCGCTCGGGAGTACGTGTGGGATTACCTCCGTTTTTTGGCCCACCTCATCCGGGCCCGGGGCTTGGGGGGGTGGGTCATCCTCTTCGCCGTGTTCGAACTCGTGGGCACCCTGGGCATTGCCGCGCGCGGCGAGGCCTACTGCAACCTGGCCCGCTTCCTGTTCCCCGAGGAGGGACGGGCCCTGGCGTCCACCTACGTGGTGTTCAGTGTGGCCTCGGGCTTTTGGCCCGGAAGGTTAATAGCCGAGCGCCGGCCGGATATCGAGGAGGTTCCGGCGCGGCTGCTGGCTAAAGGGGAGCCACGCAAGGCCGAACTGGCACGGCGCGCCATGAACGCCTTACTTCAGCACTCGGTCACGCTGGAGACGCTGCCGGCCGGCGAGGTGCGGCGGCTCCTGGCCGCGGTGCGCGACCGCCACGCCCGGGCCTACGGCTGGGAGCCGGAGGTGGACCTCGACGCCCTCTTCGAGGCCACCAAACACGCGCGCCTGCGCACCAAGATCCGCTACGCCCTGGAGTACCTGGACCTGAAATACCTCTACCGGGAGGAGCCTGTGGTCAGGGCCGGGGAACCGGAGGAATTGGCGCTGGAAGAGGTGGCTGCGGGGGAGGAAGAGGCCGAGGTGCCGGAGGGACACGCCGACAAGAAGTACTGGTAATTGAAGTTAAGCAGTTGCAAACTCTCCACCCGTGCACCCCTGGATTAAAGGCGAATGCCAGTTACCGGCCACTTGGGGCGGGTACCGCCAAGCGCCAGGCGCGCCGACGACTCGCCTACTGGCCCGGCTGGCCGCGGCGGCCCTTGTGGTAAGCGGCATACAGCCGACCCCCACGCGCGCCGGCGACTCGTGGGCGAAGATGCCAAAGCCAGTCTGGGAGCCTGAGGTGGTAGTTACCTTGATGCTGCGCGTCAGTGATCTCAAGCAGTACATGTACTGCCCCCGGGTGGTTTACTTCACCTACGTGATGCCGGTGGAGAAGAAGGTCACCTACAAGATGGAGGAGGGGAAACTCCAGCACCTGCGCCTGGAAGAGCTGGAGACGCGTCGGCGCCTCA
>JBFMCJ010000746.1 GCA_040754675.1 Bacillota bacterium | reverse complement strand
TGGGATCTGCCGGAGGGGGGTTGACGGGGCCGGCGTGGCCGGAGGAAGTTGGTTACTGGGCGGGCCGTGACCTTTTCGTGGGGGTGGTTGTTGACGGGCCCTGGCAGGGCCTGGCGGGGGCGGTGGGATGGTCGCAGGCCCTGCTGTCCCTTTCCGGGAGGCACGGTGTCGCCGGGTCTGAGGCGGTGGCCGAGGCGGAGGGGCTGTTACTGCTGCAGCTTGACCGGACCCTGGCGGAGGTTGGGCGGGCTCTGGAAGCTGGGGCCGACGGGGTGGTGCTGGGGGAGGACGTGGCGTATGCTGGGGGTCTGTTCCCGCCTCCTTCTGTGATCAGGGAGCGGTTGTGGCCGCTCTGGCGTGAGGTGGTGCGGTACTGTTCGGGGACGCGCACGGCCAGGGGCGAGAGGCCGCTGGTGTGTTTTCACAGCGATGGGAGCATTGAGGATCTGCTGTCTCTGATCCGGGAGGCGGGGTTCGACGCCGTGCATTCCCTGGAGCCGGAGGCGGGGATGGACGTGGCCCGGCTGGTGGGGCTGTACCGCGGGCAGCTGGGCCTGTGGGGAGGGCTTTCGGTCGATCTTCTCGTGCGTGGGACGCTGGACCGGATTATTCAGGAGGGTAAACGCCTTGCGAGGGCGGGCAGCGCCGGGGGCCTGGTGGTGGGGACGTGCTCCGGGGTGGTGCCGGAGGGGGTTCCGGCTGGCAACCTGCTTGCCGCCTACCGGGCGGTGACTGCTCCGGCGACGTCTGACTGCCGGGTGGGGGAGGACGATCCGCCGTGCCCGTAGTTGAGTTTCAGCCGCTCGGCCGGCGGGTGCAGGTGCCCGAGGGGACCACGGTGCTGGGGGCCGTGCAACTGCTCGGTCGTGAGCTGGGTGACTGGGGTGTGGTTGCCACCTGCGGGGGTCACGGGAGGTGCGGTCGGTGCCTGGTGCGGGTTGTGGGTGGGGCCGTATCGGGTGCCGACGAGCAGGAGCTGGAGCTCCTGGCGCGGCAGGGTGCCGTGGGGTACCGGCTGGCGTGCCGGGTAAGGGTGGTCGGGGACGTGCGGGTGGAGATCGACCGCCTGAGGGGGGGAGACCGCCTTCAGGTGGCGGGAGTCCTGGGGGCGCGCGAGGTGCGCCCCCGGCCCGCGGTCAGGCAGGTGCAGTTCCGGCTTGATCCGCCGGAGGTCGGCGAGCGCGCGGGCGATGCGGACAGGGTGGCCGAGGCAGTCGGTGCCCGGCTGCGCCACGATCTGGAGCTGCTGCGGGTATTGTCAGACGATCTGAGGCGCTGGGATTTCGGGGGGTGGGCGGTGATCCGCGGTGGCGAGGTCATCGCGGTGCGGCCGTGGTGTGCGCCTTTTTTGGGCCTGGCGGTTGACCTGGGGACGACGAAGGTGGCGGCGTACCTGGTCGACCTGGACAGCGGTGAGGTCGTGGAGTCGGGGGCGATCCTCAATCCCCAGATAGCTTACGGCGAGGACGTGGTATCGCGGCTGGGCTATGCTTCCGTGTCGGCGGATAACTACCGCCGCATCCGGGGTGCGGTGGTGGAGGGGCTGAACGGTCTGGCCGCGGAGTTGTGCCGGCGGGTCGGATGCGAGACGGCTGACATTTGCGAAGCGGTGGTGTGCGGGAACACGGCCATGCACCACCTGCTGCTGGGGTTGCCGGTGGGGCAGCTGGTACGCGCTCCCTATGTGCCGG
>JBFMCJ010000745.1 GCA_040754675.1 Bacillota bacterium | reverse complement strand
GAGCCTGGCCGGCACCGTCCCGCTGCCCGGGCTGGGGCTCGCCAGTTCGCCGGCGATGGACGTGCGCGTCAGCATGGAGCGATTCCCTCTGGAACTCGTGCAGGAACTCCTGCCCGCCTGGCAGGTGGAGGGCGGGCGGCTCAGCGGCGCGCTGACCCTTACCGGGACTCCCGAGGAACCCACCGCCTCCGGCAAGCTCTCGTTTCAGGCGAACCGCATCGCCTCGCGCCAGGACCTGATCGACCCGCTCCTGAACGTCCTGGTCGAACTGAATATAGACGGGCGCCACCTGCGCGTGGCGAAGGGGGAGGCCCGGGCGTCGGGCGGGGGTGAGCTGGCCCTGTCGGGCGATGCGTACCTGGCATCGATCTGGCCGCTGGGGCTCGACCCGGTGGACCTGCGGCTTGCCATGCGGCAGGCGTCCATGCGGGGGCGGCCGAGCGAGGCCGTGGAGTTCCAGGGGACGTTCAACGGCGAACTGCGCCTGGCGGGCGCGCTCGGCTCCGGCAGGTGGCCGACGCTGTCCGGGCGGATCGGCGTTCAGCAGGGCCGCGTCGCCTTCCTGGGGGTGGCCGCGTGGTTGGCCGGCGGGCAGGCGGCGGGCAACCAGACCCCGGCCGTCGGCGGGCCGGTTGTGAGGCTCCCGGCGCCTCCGGACCAGGTGGAAGGGCGGCCGTCGGCTTCCGAAGGCGTCCCGCTGGACGTCACGGTGGAGGCCGACGAGCCCGTCCGGATTGAGGTGCCGGCCATCGGAGGGAGCGGGCTTCTGGAAGGGGCCGTGCTCCTGACGGGGACATCCGGGGAGCCGGCGCTCTCCGGCGACGTGGCGCTGTCGCAGGCCCGGGTGCGCTACTTCGGCAGGGAGTTCACCATCGAGCGGGGGCGGCTGAGCTTCAGCCCGGCCCGGGGGATGCTGCCGGAGGTGGATCTGCAGGCCTCGACCGGCACCCCGGACGGGCCGGTGCAGGTGCAGTTGCAGGGTGACGTGGCGGATCTTGGCCGTTTGCGGCTGAGCGCCCAGCCTGAGATGAGCCGGGAGCAGATCCTGGCTCTTCTGTTGCCCCCCATCGGCGAGCCGGGCACCCAACCGTGGGTCGCGCGCGTCAACGAGCAGCTCGCGGCGTGGGCCACCGAGCCGCTGGAAAGAGCCGTGCGCAGGGCCCTGGGGCTCGATGAGCTGTGGCTGGTGCCGGTGGGAGAAGAGGGGTCGCTGCGGCTCTCCGTCGGGAAGTACATCTCAGCGTCCGGGATCTACGTGCGATACCGGCGCGAGCTTTTGGGCCGGACCCCCGAGCAGGAACTGGAATTCTCCTACCGCCTCCGCCCGGACCTGACCTTGAAGCTTACCCTCGGCGGCGAGGAGGTCTGGCGGCTGGGTCTCAACTGGCAGTGGAGCTTTTAAGTGACAAGAGGAACAGAAAAGCAGGACAAGAACACGAGACGCCGCGGGCCGCACCATGGCAGGCCCTGGAGTCGGAGGTGGCTGGTTCGTTGAACGTACGCCGGCCGACGGTTTTGCGGGTGCTTTCCCTTGCATGCATTGCGCTGGTCGTGGCGCTTCCGTGGGCGACCCCTGGCGCTGCCCAGGACCAGGCCGGGACGCCCGAGGCCGAGGTCCGGGCGGTGGTGGTGAGTGGCAACGAGCAGGTGGATGCGGTCACCATCCTGGATGCCATCACGCGCACCCAGCC
>JBFMCJ010000744.1 GCA_040754675.1 Bacillota bacterium | reverse complement strand
GGAGCTGTGGGCCGAGGTGAGGCAGGATGCCCGCATGTCCGAGAAGGTGAAGCGCGAGGGGTTGTGGGTGCTGCCCGCGCCGCCCGGCGGTGGCCCCCGCCAGGCCTTCCGGCAGGTGTTGCTTGAGCGGCACCGCTACACCCCGGCGGCGGCCGACCAGTTCGAGCAGGAGCTGCGGGAACTGGCCCATCGCCTGAGCAGCCGGGGCCGCTCCCCGGGCCAGGTCGTGTGGACGGGCGTGGCGCAGGACCAGCCTCCGGGGCGCAGCCTGGGGGACTGCCGCATGGTTTCTGCCGTGCTGGACTACCTGGTGCCGGAGGACTGGTCGCTGGTGCACCGGGACCGCTCCGAGGAACTCAAGTGGGCGCGCCTGGTGCGGTTAGCCACCGGGGCCTACTACCAGGGTGCCTGCCTGAGCCAGCCGGACCTGGCTTTCCTGCTGGGGGTATCCGTGGACGCGGTGAGGGCGGCCATGGAGAGGCACCCCAAGGTGATCCTGCCCACCAGGGGGCGCCTGGCCGACATGGGACCCACGCTGTCGCACGCGGAGAAGATCGTGGGCCTGTACATGCAGGGATACACGGAGACCGAGGTGGTCAGGCGCACCGGGCACTCCTACGAGAGCGTGGAGCGGTACATCCTGGACTTCGCCCGGGTCTCCTACCTGCTCGAGCGGGGCATGCCTCCCACCGCCATCCGCACGGTGCTGGGCTGCTCCATGCGGCTGGTCGAGAAGTACGTGGAGCTTTACCACAGGTGGTCGCGGGAGTCGGGTTGGCGCATGGGCCGGATCCGCCTGCTGGCCCAGGCCCACCTGCCTCCCGATGTCAAAAAAAACGGCACGTAGGAAAGCCGAAGGAAGGTGATGCCGTGCAGGGGAAGGGTGCACAGGCAAGGTACGCCACCCTTCCCGCCCGGGAGATGACGTCGGTGCAGGTTGCCCACCTGCGCTCAAGGTTCGAACTGGCCGAGCGGTCGGTGGTGGCCGAGCGGGCGGTGGTGCTCACCAACGCGGCTCTTGCGGCCTGGGAGGCCGAACACGGCCCAAGGAGGCTCCAGCCGGGGCAGATGCTCTGGGAGGTGGGTGGGAAGAGGGTCGTCCTGCCCCTCTATGACGCTGCCTGGGTGAGGCGGCTGGTAGAAGGGGTGTCGGTGGAGGCGGTGAGGACCCACATCGAGATCGAGCGGGTCAATGCCCTGCTGGAGGCCGACCCCCGGGGGACGGTCGAGGACCTGTGGCGGCTCCTGGACCAGCGCCGGCTGCCGCTTGCCCGGGGCCGCAAGGAAGCCGGGTTCCTCCCTCCCGAGCCGCTGGGCGAGGACGCCCTGCGGGCGGTTCCCCAGCGGCCGCAGGGCACGGTCAACGTGCCCAAGCCCGTCGCCGAACGGGTGGTGGGGGAATTGGTCTCCGGCTACGGCTGCCGGCCGGCCCAGGCGGAGGCCATGGTGGCCGCCGTCGCGGAGATCAGGGCCTGGTGCTGCCCTGCGGAAGATGAGCTGGAGCCGGGCCAGCTGGTCTGGCTGTGCCGCTCCACCAGGCGCACCCGGGGCCTTGACCCCAGGGCCATGGTGCCGGCGGTGCTCACCCTCATCACGCCCCAGGAGGCGGAGGCTCCCCTGAGGACCAGGACCGACCTCAAGGCCCTGAAGATCCGCCAGATCGAACGCATCACTGCCGAGGCCTGGAGGCAGGACGCC
>JBFMCJ010000743.1 GCA_040754675.1 Bacillota bacterium | reverse complement strand
CCGGTCTCGTCGAAGCCGTGAGAGCCGTCAAGGCCCATCGCCACTTTCGCACCGCCGACCTCCAGCAGCGTGGCGATGGCCCTCTCATCAAGCTCCTCATCGAGCGGAAATTCCCTGGCCTCGACGAACGTATCGGCACCTTGCTCCAGTTGACCCGGACGCTCGAGCGAACAAACGCATCCGACCTGGAACAGTTTATCGGCACATGTCACCGGTTCTTGGTGGGGCTCGGCCCGCTGCGCCTTCAGGCTGTGGAGCAATTAGTGCCTCTGGCAGACAAGGCCCGCCATCTCGTCGAGCGCCTGAAAGAACAACAGTCCCGGCCCGCCGACGTGGTGACACGTTACATCCAAAACTCCCAGGTCGAGGCGAGCGGGCGCATCTACATGCCCGGGGGAACCTGCTACTACGCGCGCCTGCTTGCTGGCAAGGGGGTTTCCGTTCGGCCCGGTGTTTTCCGGGGCGATGAGATCATCGTCCAGGAAGGCGATGTTCTCCTCGATGAAGTGGGAAGCCCGAGTGGATCGAGGACACGGGTTGAGATCCTCACTTCAGGCCGCTTTTCGGCACGGTTGGTTCATCCCAACGTACGGGTAACGATCGGCGCTCACAGCCACACCTTTCAAAGGCTGGCCCGAGGCGTGCATGTGCAGCTGGGCAGCAAAGGTGAACTGGAGATCCGCCAGATAACCTGAGGGCGGAACATGCTCCGACGCTCCCCCGGAATGGGTGACAGCGGCAGACGGGGATGTCCGGCCGGGCCGCTCAAGCGTCGGGCACGCGCCCCTCCCCCTGCTTCGCCAGTGTAAAGGTATCCGGCCCGAACGCTTCGACGCATCCCACGAGGGTGAGGATCTCGTAGATGCCTTCATGAATGTTCACGACCTTGATCCCGCCCTGCCTGCCCTGGACATGTTCGATAGCCCGGCACAGGGCAGCAACCCCGGTGGAGTCCACGAATTCGACCGCGGCAAAGTCGATCACGACCTGGCTCGCATCCAGCTCGCTGACGGCGCGCAAGAACCGGTCGGCCGAAGCGTAATCCAATTCACCGCTGCAAATGATGCGAACGCTGCCATCATGCTCCTGCCGGGTGACAAGCTCCATAGCAATACCCCCCTCCCTGGCTTGCCCGAAAGTAAAGCAACAGTTGGGTCCCTTTCTCCCCCGTAGCAAGCACGACGCTGTCTGCATAACTTGAAGCGATTCGCAGGCCGTGCCCCTTCCACGAACCCCGACGCCGCGGGCCTTTCAGCAGCCGGTGGACACCCTCCACGTCCAGACCGGCACGGTTGTCGGCGATCCAGACGTACATCCCCGCCTCATCCCACCGAACGCGGCAGGTGCCCCCACCCGCGTAGACAAGGGCATTGGTAGCGACTTCGTTCACAGCTACCCGGATGCGCCACACCAGCCGGGGCGGGTATCCCATGGCCAGGCACCGCTGGCCCAGTTCCCTCCGTATGGAGCGCACATCCGCTATGGAACCGATGCGCCGTTCGTAGTCGATGCGCAGGCCTGGAAACGGTGCCAGGCAATCCCCGTCGAGCGGCCTCAGTCCTGTAGGCAAGACCTGCCATAGCCGCCCGGCCTGCTGGCGCTCATCCGTCAACCCGTGCACCGCCCCGTAGGGAGCCCGGTACGCTCAGCGCGAGCACCGTCATATCATCGCTCGATGAACCGGGCTGCAGGGCCGCCGCCAG
>JBFMCJ010000742.1 GCA_040754675.1 Bacillota bacterium | reverse complement strand
CGTCCGCACCGTACGCCCTCGCCGGCTCCTGCCCGGCCTCGCCCGGACTCTCGAGAGCCCCGTTCTCCGCGGCGTTCTCGCCTGCCGCCGGGCCCTCCTGGCCTTCTCTTGCCTCGAGCACGGCGTCCGCGATCTTGTGGGTGATCAGCCGCACCGCCCGGATGGCGTCGTCGTTGCCGGGGATCACGTAGTCAACCTCGTCGGGGTCGCAGTTGGTGTCGACGATCGCCACCACCTTGATCCCCAGCTTGCGGGCCTCCTTCACGGCGTTGTTCTCCTTGCGCGGGTCGATGACGAACAGGGCGCTCGGGAGGGTCGCCATGCCGCGAATGCCGGCCAGGAAACGCTCCAGCTTGGACTTCTCCTTGCGGAGCTGCATGACTTCCTTCTTGGGGAGCCGGTCGAACACCCCCTTGGTCTCCATCTCCTCCAGCTCGTCCAGCCGGCGCAAGCGGCCCTTGATGGTGTTGAAGTTGGTGAGCGTGCCGCCGAGCCAGCGATGGTTGACGTAGAACATCCCGCAGCGCTGCGCCTCTTCCTGCACCGTATCCTGGGCCTGCTTCTTCGTTCCCACGAACAGCACGGTGCCGCCCGCCTGAACCGCCTCCTTGACGAACCGGTAGGCCTCCTCCAGCCGCCGAACCGTCTCCTGAAGGTCGATGATGTAGATGCCGTTGCGCTCGGTATAGATGTAGCGCGCCATCTTGGGGTTCCACCGGCGGGTCTGGTGTCCGAAGTGAACGCCGGCCTCCAGAAGCTGCTTCATGGAGATGACGGCCATAATAACCCCTTCACCTCCTCCCTGGCGCCCGGTTTTTGGCCTCCGCCGCCTCATCCCCGGGGGAGCCGTGACGCCTTGCAGCGCGGCAACGCCGGCGGCCGGGTCACGGCACCGCCCCTCGAGTCACGGTCGGCGTGTGGGATGACTTGTAAACGCCGGGGCGTAGTATATCACAGCCCCTGGCCCTTCTCAACGCAGATGCCACCTGCAGGCAGCGCCGCCCGCACGTGGCCGCCGCTCACGGAAGCAGCCCCTTGGCCCTGGCGAGCCCTGTAAGCACCTGCACCTCACCGGGGGCAAGCCCGAGTTGCCGGGCGATGGCCGCCGTCTCGAGCCCCTGCCGCAGAAGCTCGGCCACCCTTGCCATGTCCGGATTGGAGCCCGGTGCCACGGCCGGAGCCGGCGCGGGAGGGGCCGTGGACGGCTCAGCGGGCGGCACAGGCGGGCGGGCCGCCGGAGCGGCCGGCTGTGGCATGGCGGGGCCTGCGGCGCTTCGGCGCGCCAGCAGTTCGGCGTAACTGGCGACCAGTGTGGCGAACAGCCCGGCCCTCGCATGCGAGGGTTGCGCTCTGGGGCGGCGTCGTGCGTGAAGGCCGCCGGCGTCCTCCTCCAGGCGCTGAACGCGCCGGTGGAGCCTCCATACCTGCGCGCCCAGGGCCGCGACGAACAACAGCTCGATGGTCTCCAGCCACGTCATCCGGTTTTCGCCCGCCCTCGCTCAGGCGTGGACGTCCACGTTTTGTCCCAGGCCGGGAACCGCAGCTCCGGTGGGCTTCAGCGAGGATTCCCTGGGTTCGCCACCGCCGGCGACCCGCCCGGAAGCGGGCCTGGAGGCGGCCTGACCTCTCGCGGAGCCCCGGCGGCCACCGCCCTGACCTTCGCCCTGGCGCTGGCGGCGCTTCTCCTCGTCGGTCGCGTGGGAGACCCGC
>JBFMCJ010000741.1 GCA_040754675.1 Bacillota bacterium | reverse complement strand
GCCGGGTGGCACCTTGCGCATGGGTGTCGTGCACTCCGCCTGCCCTCGCGAGGCCGGTGAGCTGGCGGAAAAGGTAAGAGAGAGATTTGTGCCCGACGAACTGGTGGTATCGGAATTGACGCCGGTAATGGGTGCTCATGCCGGGCCGGGAGTGCTCGGGGTGGCCTTTTACCGCGACTGGTGCTGCGGGTCCGACTGGGAGTTACCGTCTGCCGGCGAGCGGCGGTGCCCTGCCGCGGTTCCCCAGGCGGGTGCCGGACGCGCCGTAACGCGGTGGCCCTGGGGCAGGCAGGAAAGTCCCTGTCGTTGGTCGAAGCAGTCGAATATAGGCATGGAAGCAACCGGGTCCGTTCGGGGCGTGGGTGCGGGGAGCTTGAGTAGGTGGCAGCGGGGGTGGGACTGAAAATACGGCGCTGTGTTCGAAGGTGGGTGCAGAGGCCGTTTCCTGGTGAGAGTCGGCGGGCCGATTTGTGTCGGGAGGCGAACTGACCCGGAGACCTGCAAGTGCAAGGAGGTGCCAGGATGCGCAAGCTGGTGAGGGTCAATATGACCCAGCGGACCGTGACTCTGGAGGATTTGCCCGAGAAGTACCGGTTCATGGGTGGGCGCTGGCTGACGTCGGCCCTGGTGGCCAATGAGGTGCCTCCCACGTGCCATCCCCTGGGGCCCAATAACCGGCTGGTGGTGGCCCCCGGCATGGTGACGGGGACGGCGGCTCCCAGTTCGGGGCGTGTGTCGGTGGGAGGCAAGTCTCCGCTCACCGGCGGCATCAAAGAGTCGAATGCGGGCACGCCCGTAGCGCAGAGCCTTGCCAGGCTGGGAATCGCGGCTGTGGTGGTAGAAGGACAGCCCCGGGAAAAGGGAGCGTTTGTCCTGAGGGTGGGCAAGGACGGAGGGGTACTTGAGCCGGCGGGGGACCTGGCGGGCCTGGGCATGTACGAGTTTGCTTCGCGTGTGCGGCAACGGTTTGGGGAGGTGGGCTTCATCGCCACCGGGCCAGCGGGTGAAAAGGGTATGGCCATGGCGGGGGTATGCTTCAACGACACCGAGTTTCGGCCGTCCCGCTATGCGGGCCGGGGCGGGCTGGGTGCCGTCATGGCGGCAAGGGGCCTGAAGGCCATCCTGGTGGACGATCAAGGTGCGCCGGGCGTTTCGCTTGCTAACCCGGATCTGTTCCGCCAGGGCCAGAGGAAACTCGCCGACGCCCTGCGCGAGCACCCCATCACCCGCCCGGGCGGCACTCTCAACTCCTTCGGCACGGCTGCCCTCATCAACGTGCTGAACGAGGCAGGAGGTCTGCCCACCCGGAACTTCAGTTCCGGCCGGTTCGAAGGAGCTGGGAGAATTGCCGGTGAGACCATCGCGGAAACGGTGAAGGCGCGGGGCGGGCAGGGCAGGATGGGGCACGGTTGCCACCCAGGGTGCGTGATCCAGTGCAGCAACATCTGGGCAAGGCCGGACGGGTCGGAGCACGTTTCCTGCCTGGAGTACGAATCGGTGTGGGCGCTGGGCGCCGATTGTGGTATAGACGACCTGGACGCCATAGCCGAGCTCATCTGGATCTGCAACGATAGCGGCCTTGACACCATCGAAGCGGGAGTCACGCTGGGGGTGGCCATGGAAGCGGGTCTGCTGCCTTTCGGCGATGCCAGGACGGCTGTGGAGTTACTGAAGGAATGCGGCCGGGGGACGCCGCTGGGGCGCATCCTGG
>JBFMCJ010000740.1 GCA_040754675.1 Bacillota bacterium | reverse complement strand
TCTACGAAGCGCTTCAAGGCGTGAGGGAAGCGTTAGAGGCCCGCCTCCAGCGCGCGGTTCTGGCCGCGGCCGAAGGGCGGGCCTCCCGGTACCGTGCCTATCCGGCGTTCCTTTACGACGCCGGCGCCCTGTGGCGGGCTGCGGAGGCTGCTCTGGACAGGCGCCGGGACACGGGCGGCTTCCGCCAGGAGCGCGGCACTGACATGAGCTCCTCGTTGGCCTCCATCAGTTGATCGACGGTGACGCGGTTTCTTGGCTCCAGCGCCCGGTCAGCCGGGTTGTCCTCCCAGCCGACTTCGAGCTGGCGGTCCAGGTACTCTTCCCGGCGGTGCTCCTCGTCCTGGATCACGTGCCGGAAGGACCCGTCGGCCATGGCCCCGCCCCCTCTCCGAACAACTGGCGCCCGCGGGCGCACGATGCGGATGCGTTAAAGGGGTGCTGCCCGGCGGGCGCAAAACCATTCTACCCGGCCAGGCCTGAAGGGGCAAGTTAAGCAGGGTCAAAGAGAGGGGTCTTTGGGAATGGGCACTTTGCCGCAGGCGGAGATCGGCATCTTCGGCGGCTCCGGCTTTTACAGCATCGCCGACAGGGTGGAGGAGGTCTGGGTAGAGACGCCCTACGGCCCTCCGAGCGACCGGGTCGCCATCCTGACCGTCGGTGACCGGCGTGTCGTGTTTTTGCCCCGCCACGGCCGGGATCACCGCTACCCGCCGCACCGCATCAATTACCGCGCCAATCTGTGGGCCATGAAGGAATTGGGCGTCAAGCGGGTCATCGGCCCCTGTGCGGCCGGCAGCTTGCAGCCGGACATCCCGCCCGGCACGTTCGTCATCTGCGACCAGTTCGTCAACCGCACGTGGGGGCGGGCCGATACATTCTTCGACGGGCCCGTCACCACCCACGTCAGCGCCGCCGATCCCTACTGCCCGGAACTGCGCCGGGTCGCGATCCGCACGTGTGAGCGGCTCGGCATCGCCCACCGGGGCGAGGGCACCGTGGTGGTGGTCCAAGGGCCACGCTTCTCGACGAGGGCCGAGAGCCGGGAGTTCCGGCAGCACGGGTGGCACGTCATCAACATGACGCAGTACCCCGAGGTGATGCTGGCACGGGAACTGGGCATGTGCTACCTCAACATCTCGCTGATCACGGACTATGACGTGGGTCTCGAGGGCGAACCGGACGTCAAGCCGGTGACGCACCAGGAGGTGCTGCGGGTCTTCCAGAGCAACCTCGAACGCCTTCGGACGCTGCTCTGGGAGCTGATCCCGGCCATCCCCGCGCAGAGGGCTTGCGCCTGCGCGCGGGCGGTCGACGAGGCCCGCGGCCACTGATGCATAAGGGGTGCCAAAACGGGCAAGCTACGCCCACAACCCCCCAAACCCCACCGGAAAGGCGCCGGGTGCCAGTATCGGCCCCGGTGTCTTTCCGTTTTCCAGGCAGGGGGCACGGCATAGCCCACGAATAGCGAGCCCCGGAGGTGGGGCTCACGGCCGAGCCGGTACTGCCTGACGCCACCGAGATCGAGCGGATCCTGCGCGCAATTCTCGACGCGTTGGAAGAGGGTTACCGCCGCATCTCGGAACTCGCCCGGGCGGTACGGGCCGAGTACGACCGCGGCCGCGCGGCCCTGGAACAGGTGAAGACCGAGGCCCTGCGCTGCATCGAGCAGGTGGACGAGCTGGCGGCCAAGAGCCGGGTCGCCCGCTACGACCTCTT
>JBFMCJ010000739.1 GCA_040754675.1 Bacillota bacterium | reverse complement strand
TTCGATGACCACGACCGTGTTGCCGGCATCCACCAGCCGCTGCAGCACGTTGAGGAGCTTGCGCACGTCGTCCGTGTGCAGCCCCGTGGTGGGTTCGTCGAGGATGTAAAGCGTCCGGCCCGTGTCGCGCCGGGAGAGCTCCGTGGCCAGCTTCACCCGCTGCGCTTCACCGCCGGAAAGCTGCGTCGCCGGCTGCCCGAGCCGGATGTAGCCGAGCCCCACGTCCTGCAGCGTCTGCAGCTTGCGGTACACGACCGGAATGTTGCGGAAGAATTCCACCGCCTCGTCCACGGTCATGTCCAGCACGTCGGCGATGCTCTTCTCCTTGTACCGGATCTCCAGAGTCTCCCGGTTGTACCGCCGGCCCTTGCACACCTCGCATGGCACGTACACGTCCGGCAGGAAGTGCATCTCGATCTTGAGGATGCCGTCCCCCTGGCACGCCTCGCACCGGCCGCCCTTCACGTTGAAGCTGAACCGCCCCGGCCGGTACCCCCTGGCCCTCGCCTCCGGCGTCAGGGCGAAGACCTCCCGGATGCCCGTGAACGCCCCCGTGTACGTGGCCGGGTTGGAGCGGGGCGTCCGGCCGATCGGGGACTGATCGATGGCGATGACCTTGTCCAGGTGTTCGAGCCCCACCACGCCCGCGTGCTCGCCGGGCCGCACCGAGGTGGCGCCGTTCAGCTCCCGGGCGAGCCTCGCGTACAGGATGTCGTTGACCAGGGTGCTCTTGCCCGACCCCGACACCCCGGTCACGCAGACGAACAGGCCCAGCGGGAAGCGTACGTTGATGTTCTTGAGGTTGTGTTCCCTGGCCCCCTGAACTTCAACCCATTTCCCCGCCAGCGGGCGGCGCACGGGCGGCACCTCGATGCGTTTCTGGCCGCTCAGGTACTGGCCCGTGATCGAGCGGGGCTGCGCCATGATCTGGTCGATGGTGCCCGCCGCCACCACTTCACCGCCGTGCACGCCTGCCCCGGGGCCGATGTCGATGATGTAGTCGGCCTCCCGGATGGTCTCCTCGTCGTGTTCCACCACGATGACGGTGTTGCCGAGATCCCGCAGGTGCTTGAGCGTGGCCAGCAGCCGCCGGTTGTCGCGCTGGTGCAGCCCGATGCTGGGCTCGTCCAGGATGTAGAGCACCCCGACGAGCTGCGAGCCGATCTGCGTGGCAAGCCGGATCCGCTGGGCCTCGCCGCCGGCCAGCGTCCCGGCCGACCGGTCGAGCGTCAGGTAGTCCAGCCCCACGTCCGCCATGAACTGAAGCCGCGAGCGGATCTCCTTCAGCACCTGATGGGCGATGAGCTGCTCGCGGCCGGTGAGCTGGCCATCCAGGCGCTCGAACCACTCCAGCGCCTGGCGCACCGACATGGCGGTCACCTGCATGATGTTGAGCCCGCCGACCGTCACCGCCAGACTCTCGCGCCGCAGCCGCGCCCCCTTGCAGTCCGGGCACGGGCGGGAGCTCATGTAGACTTCGATCTCGCTGCGGGCCCAGTCCGACTGGGCGTCCCGGTAGCGCTCCTCCAGGTTCGGCACGACCCCGGGGAACGGGTGGGTGTACGTCTTCTCCTGCCCCGCCAGCGTCCGGTAGCGGAACGTGACCGGCTTCCCCCGGGTACCGTACAGCAGCACGTCGATCTGCTCAGGCGACAGCCGCCCGATGGGCTTGCTCGGGTCGATCCCGTACTCACGGCACGCCGCGTGCAGCAGGGCGTGC
>JBFMCJ010000738.1 GCA_040754675.1 Bacillota bacterium | reverse complement strand
GCCCGTCTTCGGCACCCGCCCCGAGGCCATCAAGCTGGCCCCCGTTATCAAGGCCCTTGAGGCGGCGCCCGAGTTCGAGGTGCGGCCCGCCGTGACGGGCCAGCACAGGGAGATGCTCGATCAGGTGCTGCGCGTCTTCGGCCTGCACCCGGTCGCCGACCTCGCGCTCATGGAACACAACCAATCCCTCACACACATCACGTGCGCCTCGCTCTCCGGGCTCGACGAACTCTTCGAGCGCCACAGACCCGGCGTGGTGCTGGTGCAGGGTGATACCACCACGACTTTCGCCGCGTCGCTGGCGGCGTTCTACCACCGCATACCGGTGGGGCACGTGGAGGCAGGCCTCCGGACCGGAGACCCCTACCAGCCGTTCCCCGAGGAGATCAACCGCCGGCTGACCTCTGTGCTTGCGCGCTGGCACTTCGCCCCGACCCGCCGGGCGGCCGAGCGGCTGGAGCGCGAAGGGGTGGCCCGCGAGCGGATCTGGCTCACCGGTAACACGGTGATCGATGCGCTGCTGGCGGCCGCCCAGGCAAGCGGCCCCGTGGAGCAGGAGCAGGTCCGGCGCCATCTCGAGATGGGCCGCCGGCTGGTGCTCGTAACGACCCACCGGCGGGAGAGCTGGGGCGAGCCCCACCGGGCCGTTTACCGGGCCCTCCGGGAACTGGCGCGGCGATTCCCGGACATCGCCGTGGTGGTGAGCGTGCATCCAAACCCGGCGGTGCGGAGCGTGGCCCTCGAAGAGCTGGGCGGAAGCGAGCGGGTGGTGCTGCTCGACCCGCCCGACTATCCTTCGTTCGTGCCGCTGCTGAAAGCCGCCTGCCTCGTGCTCACCGACTCGGGGGGCCTTCAAGAGGAAGCGCCGGCTCTAGGCAAACCGGTACTGGTCCTGCGCCAGGTAACCGAGCGCCCCGAAGGCGTGGAGGCCGGCTGCGCCCGGGTGGTCGGTACCCATACGGATCGCATCGTCGCCGAGGCCAGCCGCCTGCTGGAAGACCGCACAGCCTACGACCGGATGGCAAGGGCCGTCAACCCGTACGGGGACGGCAAGGCTTCTCAGCGCATCGTCCAGGCACTCAAGCACGCTCTGGGCTTGTCCAGCACCGGCCCCGACCCGTTTGAGCCCCGGCCGCCGGGCCGGGAGCGGGGCGTCGGCGGCAGGGATGGTGAAAAGCGTTGCAATTAGGAGAAGCTTTCAGTATAATATGCCGCGCTGTCATGCGGCGGCCTCGCAGGGAGAGTTGCCGTGGCGCAAGGGCCTAAGGGCCGCAAGCCGGACCGTTCGCCCTGGGCTGATTTGATCCGTTACGCTACTCTGCTTTCCTGGGGCTTCAACACGGCTGCGGCCCTGATTGTGGGGGCGCTGGGCGGCAACTACCTGGATCGCCGCTGGGGCACGGCGCCGTGGCTGGGCCTGACCGGCGTGCTGCTTGCGATCGGGGTGTCGCTGTACTCGCTGATTCGGGAAGTCATCCGGCTCGAATCAAAGAGCGGCCGGCGGCGGCACGGCCCGCCGGAGTGAACGGGGATCGCGCTTCTT
This sequence comes from Bacillota bacterium, assembly GCA_040754675.1. Taxonomy (NCBI): domain Bacteria; kingdom Bacillati; phylum Bacillota; species Bacillota bacterium. The sequence continues at coordinate 181 of JBFMCJ010000738.1, read as the reverse complement.
CAGGTTGCAAAGGGATGGGCGTGCGCGCGGCGTACATGGTACAGGGTGGCGGCCGTGAACAGGCTCATCCGTGAGCGCACGTGGCTTCTGGCCGTCATCGGGCTTGGCGAGGCGCTGGCCGCAGCGATGCTGGGGTTTCCGGACGCCGCGCTGGGTGTGGTGGCCGGCCTTCCGGTGGGCA
>JBFMCJ010000737.1 GCA_040754675.1 Bacillota bacterium | reverse complement strand
AGAGAACTTACCGAGGTTGGGCACCTCTCCATCGAGCCGTGCCGGAAGCGAGGCGGGACCGTCCACGTCTTTCTCGATCACCGGCACCCAATTGTCCGAGAGATACCGCGTCAGCTCGAACTGCACGCGCGGGTCGTCCACCGGAATGGAGCACGGAAGGATCAGGGGGCTCCTGTCGCCCTTCTCCCACAGGCTGTGGATGACCGCGGCCATCAGGCGCAGCACGCCGCGGGTGCGCTGGAACTTGAGCAGTGTAGACCAGTCGGTGTAAAGCCGGTCGAAGACCTCCGGGTGGATTGGGTACGCGGCCTTGATTCGCTGCTCGTAGTCGGCCTCGCGGCACTCGGGTGGAAACTCCTCCGACTGGGTGCGGTAGTAATCGGCGAACGCGCGCGCCACCACATCCCGGGCTTTGAACTGCTCCGGACCCGTCATGGGCTGGAACAACCGCCGGCGCACGATCTCGAAGCTCTCCTCGGCAGAAGCCGGCCGCCAGGAGGACTCTACCCGCCCGACGACGTTGCGCAGGCGCTCGAGCGCCTCACGGCCCCGCACGCCGCCCACCTCCACGTCCTCCGCCCGGGCATGCGGCGACGTGCCGACGTCCGATGCCGGGAGGCTGATAACCACCAGGGTGTTAGCGGCCTTCGCCGACTCCGTCAGCGCCTGCGCAAAGGTGAACTGGGTCTCGAAGCTTCCTCCGGGGAGGTCGGCCGCATCATGCAACTGCCGCGCATAGGCCACCCACTCATCGATTAAAATCAGGCAGGGACCGTAGCGGTTGAAGAGCTCTCGCAGCCGGTCGCCTGGACTCGTGGCGCGTTCGTCATCCGCACGTACCAGTTCGAACGCGTGGCGCGCTTCCTTTGCTCCACCCGCGGCGTACCCCAGTTGCCAGGCAAGCTCGCCCCAAAGCGTGCGGATCACGGTGCCGTCGGGTTTGGTTGCCGGATTCCCGGGTGACAGGCGGTTGCCCACCAGGACCACGCGGTTCGCCCGGGGCAGGATTGCAACGCCCGCCTCGCGCACGACCTCTTCGGCTCCCGGCAGCTCCGCCGCCGGCCGGCCGGAGAACAGGTGGTAGAGGGCGATCATGGAGTGGGTCTTGCCGCCGCCAAAGTTCGTCTGCAGCTGCACCACCGGGTCGCCGCCCGCGCCGGAGAGCCGCTGGACAGCGCTCGCCAGGAGCCGCTTGAGGCTCGCGGTCAAGTATGTCCGGCGGAAGAACTCGACCGGGTGCTTGTACTCGTCACTTCCTTCCCCAAGGTAGACCTGCCAGAGGTCCGCGGCAAATTCGGCCTGCTGGTAGCGGCCGCTGGCTACGTCGGGGTGGGGTGTGACGACCTCGCGCCAGGGCTTCAACCCTTCCCTTGCGGTGGCTCCAACCAGCGACCCGCCGGCTTTGCGCTTCTCGCTTCGCACCTGCTCGTCGAAACGAAGGCGCAAAAGCTCCATCTTCATCCGTTCAACCTCTTCGGCCTGCGGGGCCGACACCGCGGTGAGCAATCGCGCAGCAGAGTCCAAGGCGCGGTAGGCATCGTCGCTCGAAAAGGCTTCTTGGTGGGCCCACTTATTCCGCCAGTCGCGCAGCTCACTCACGAGGCTGCGCTCGGCAAACCCAAGGATCCGCCTGAAGACATCGTTCCAGGCGTCCCACATCACTTTGAGGAGCGCAGATGCGTCCCACTCGGCGACCGGCTTTCGGGCGTTCAGCCGATCATCGCTA
>JBFMCJ010000736.1 GCA_040754675.1 Bacillota bacterium | reverse complement strand
CAATTGAGATTATGGGGATGCGGGCGCGCCGGGTCACGATCTCGCCCACTTCCGGTGGCACCGCCTCCAGCAGGATGGCAAAAACCCCCGCTTCCTCCAGGATCTTGGCATCCTCGATCACGCGCGTGGCGCTATCCACATCCCGCCCCTGGGCCTTGAACCCGCCCAGCTGCACGATGGATTGAGGCGTCAGCCCGAGGTGCCCCATCACGGGGATGGTGGCCTTGGTCAGGGCCTCCACCACCCGGGCGACGTTCCTGCCTCCCTCCAGCTTGACTGCGTCGCACCCGGCTTCCGCCATGAAACGCCCGGCGTTACGGATGGCCTCGCTCTCCGAAACCTGGTAGGACATGTACGGCATGTCGCCGATCAGGAAGGCGCCGGGCGCTCCGCGTCTAACCGCCTGCGCGTGGACGATCATGACATCCATTGTTGCCGGAAGAGTGCTGGTATGCCCCAGCACGGTCATGGCCAGCGAGTCGCCTACGAGGATGATATCCACTCCCGCCCTTTCCTCGAGGAGTGCCGTGGGATAGTCGTAGCAGGTCAGCATGGTGATCTTCTCGCCGCGACGCTTTTTCTCGTACAGGTCCAGGATCGTCACTTTGTCCCTAGGCAATGCTCTTCCCCTCCTGGCTCTGCAGACTTGGGACGGTAGCCCAGACGCAGAGAGATCTTGCCGGCAACCTCCACACATCGGCGTCCGAGGCGCAGCACCTCCTCCGGGCGCTGGAGGTTCGTGAGCCTGGCCACGCTCAGCGCGGCCACGCATCTGCCGTCGAACCCCAAGACCGGCGCCCCCACACAGCACACGAACTGCTGGCTTTCCCCGTTGTCCACCGAAAACCCGCGCCGCCTGACGGCACTCAGCTCTGCCACCAGGGCATCCTTCTGAGTGATTGTGGATGGCGTGAGCGGTACGAGCTCAATGGTCCGCAGGGTCTCGCTGATGACCTTCTCGCTCTGGTAGGCGAGCAGGGCCTTTCCGAGCGCCGTGCAGTAAGCGGGGATACGGCTGCCCACTCGAGGAGCCAGCTGGATGGGCCTTCCGCCCAGCACGCGGTCCACGATGACCGCTTCACCACGATCGAGCACGGCCAGCTGCGCGGTTTCTCCGGTCTCGCGGGCCAAGTCTTCCAAGTATGGCCGGCTGACCCTGATGACGGGCGACCGTTCAGCAAACGCGGCACCCAGCTCGAAGATGCCGATGCCCAGCTGCCACTGGCCCGACCATGTGTCCCGCCGCACCAGGCCCAGGTCCTCGAGCATGAGTAAGATGCGGTAAGCAGTCGCCCGGTGCAACCGCGTTTCCTGACAGAGGGCAGCCAGCGTCATACCCTGGCTCGAAGACAACATGGAGAGAAGCTTGAACGCTTTCTCCAGCGAGCCGATCTCGTAATACTTCCGGTCTTCCTCTCTGCTCTGCCCGGCAACCCTGACACCCAACGGGGACACCTCGGAACCTACTTCGTCGCCGGCCAGAAGGGTCCTTCGTACGTCTCTCGCGCTGCGAGAGCTCATTCTCATATTTTGAGAACCAGCGTGTTCCAGTAGCGGCCTTTTCTCCATCCGACACAGTCATCAGCCCGCGCCAGTTGACCCCAAGGCCGGCTGCGTGCAATAATCGGTTGCTGGTGGATACAGCCCTTACATCCGGCCAACCGGGGTGTAACCTATGACTGAACACGGTGGCGCCCGGCCGTACGTTCGTACCACCTGTCCCCTGG
>JBFMCJ010000735.1 GCA_040754675.1 Bacillota bacterium | reverse complement strand
ACTGGCTTCGGCCTCGGTGCCGTCAAGTGGTAGGTCGGCACCTCCGCGCTCCGAATCGCCTTGCGCACCGTCTGCCGGCTCACGTGAAGCTCCCGCGCGATCCGCCTCACCTTCCAGCCTTGCCGAAAGTACAGATGTCTGATAACCTCAATGTCGGCCATCTCAATCAACCTTTCATTCCCCCTGTAGGCAATTACTGGCTCGTACTAGCCTACAGGAGTTGATTGGGATGGTCAACTTTTCGTTCGGCGAACCGAGGTTGTCCCGATCATCGTGGAATTTCACGTAGCGCACCCCCGCTTGATTTTTCATGCGTTTGCTGCCTCGCTCGTGGTGGTGTGGAGAACCTCGGCCTTAAGACGCATCCGCAGGAGCGGTAGTTCTCGGTAGCCTGCCACGCGTCGGAACCTGCGCTCTGCTTCCTTGAGCCCCGCCAGTGTCCACCTTAACACCTGGTTTCCGTTACGCCACCTCTTGACCCTGCGAGCGGTGGTCCTTGCCATTTCTATGGCGGACTCGATGGGGTTCGTCGAACGTATGGTGCGCCGGAGAGCGCCTGTCAGCATGAGCCGGTTAATAGTGATCGTCTCCTCTAGACCCTCGCGCAGGCTTGCGGCGGCTCCAGGGTAGTTCTTCTCCAAGGAGTCTGCCAGTGCCTCAAGTGCTTTCCTAGCCATGTTGGCATCAGGCTCTGCCCAGGCGGCTGCGAGTTTGCGCTTCACCCAGGGGCGCTGTTCCTCAGGGAGATGGTCAAGAACGTTCCTCATCTTGTGCACCTGGCACCTCTGGACGGGTACGTCATTCCCGAGCACATCAGCCACTGCCCTGCGTAACGCCTTGGAACCATCTATGACAACGAGCAGCCCATCCGTCTTAAGACCCCGCTCCGCCAGGTTGGTGACCAGCCCTTTGCATACTGAAGCATTCTCGGTGGCGCCCTCCCACACACCGAGTATGTGTTTCTTACCGTCAATGTCGATGCCAAGAGCGCAGACCGCCGTATGCTCCGCTACCTCGATCCCGTCGATGTATAGGACCACCAGATCAATCCCATCCAGCCTCTTAGCGAGAAGTTCGGCCAGCGCCTCCTGCGTCACTCGGGCAAACCTGCGGCTTATCGAACTCTTAGAGATGCCGGATGCCTCCACATCACCCACATCCTCAAGCCCGAAAGCATAGTTGCGCGTGGATAGACCGTGCAGCATCGTCTCGAAGGCGTGGCGCGTCAGGATCTCGTCATTCTTGATTGCCTCGTATGACTCAAGCACAACTTCTTTGCCGTCGACTGTTCGGGCCCGCGGCTTTGACACCTCGACCTTACGCCCTCCCAGCACTACCTTTCTTGGCTCGTAACTGTGCCTGTAGCTAGACCGATCGGCGTTGTGCTTGCCCTTCTTGCCAATCTTCTCCTCCAGCTCCTGCTCGAACATCATCTCGAGCGTGTTGAGCCCCACCTCTACGCATAGTGCAAGTAGGCCATCTTTGGCCCTCTGGCGTATCGCCTCCAAACTCAGTGCTACCTCGCGGGAGATTAGTGTTTTCGTCGCGTCTGCTTTCCCGTTGCCTCTTCCAGAACTGCCCTTGCTGTGATATGCTGACATTGGCGGCTCCCTCCATTTTCTCACAGCTCCGTTTTACCACAACGGAGCCGGGAGCCGCTACCTCAAATTCCACGAACTTTGGGACATCCTCCATATCCCAGGAGTGGGGCGAAGAGTTCTAATCGTC
>JBFMCJ010000734.1 GCA_040754675.1 Bacillota bacterium | reverse complement strand
CCCCGCGGTGCCGTTCGGCACGCGGGTGTGGATTCCGGGCTACGGCCCCGGGGTGGTGGTGGACCGCGGCGGGGCGGTGAGAGGGCTCCACCTTGACGTCTACCTCGCCGACCTGGCGGAGGCCAGGTCGTGGGGGGTGCGGGTCTTGCGCGTGAGATTTTACGGCCTGGACCCGGGCGTGCTAGCAGAGTTAGGAGGTGGGTGACTGATGGCCCGCATGGAGGGGAATCCCGCCGCCCGCGACGAGTGGCGGCGGGCGAAGCTGGACAGCGAAGTAGCTGCGGCGAGGCAGGCGGTGATGAACCTGCCCGTGGAGATCCTGCCGGCGGCGCCCTGCCTGGGGACCATGCCCCAGCGCGCCCCGGCCCCCCGGCTGGAGGACTTCCGGGGCGGCCTGCCTCTGGAGTCGGACCCCGCCGGGCCGGCCCGGAGCGAGGCCGAGTGCGATGATGCCCTGGCCGCGGCTCTCGACCGCCTGCAGGCGGCGGTGGCGTCCTACCGGGCCAACCTGGAGCGCCTGGGCCGGTGCCTCGTGTGCTGCCACTTCGAGAGGTGCCGGGTCTTAAGCGGCAGGTAGTGAGCCGGCCGGGCCTGGCAGCAGAAAGGGGAAATGGGATCTTGGAAAACAACCAACGAGTGTTCATCGGTCTTCCCCGTCCGGGCGAGCAGGTGCTGGTGGTGGCCCCGCCGGGTGCGGTGTGGTGCGCGGTGCTGGCATACGACGGGGCGCTGCTGCTCAAGCCCCGGTCGCTGCTGCGGGTGGCGCCGGGCGACGAGGTGGTGGTGCGCCGGCACCGGGCGGGGCAGGAGTTCTTCTTCCGCGAGCGAGTGGTGGAGGGCCAGCCGCTGGCGGTGACCCTGAGCGTAGCCTCCGTGACCAGGGCTCCGCGCCACCGGGTTTCGGTGCCTGCCCGTGTGCTGCTCGCCGGGGGCATCTGCCTGGAGGGCGTGGTGCAAGACCTCAGCGAGGGCGGCGCGCGGGTGGCGCTCTGGCGCCCCGTTCCCGAGGGCGCCGAGGTGGTGCTGGGGATGGAGGGGCGCGAGGCGCGCTGCGAGGTGCGGGGCTGCTTCCCCTGGGCCGGCGGCTGGTGGTATGCGGGGCTGGCCTTTCGGGAGCGGGAGTCGGGGTTCACCGAAGCGGCCCGCCGGTTGGTGGCTGCGGGAATCTCTGGGAAGCAGCGCGAGAGGGGGTGATGGAGTTGGCCAAGAGGCTCCTTTTCCTGGCGGTGCTGGCCGCGTTCGTGCTCGGGCTGGCGGGGCAGGCGCTGGCGGAGGGTGAGATCGTGATGCCGCAGCCTCCGCGGCCTCCCGCCGGAGTCGGCGAGGGCCAGCAGAGGCTGGTGGAGATCCTCCAGCGCGTGCTCAACCTGCTCATGGTGGTGGGCGCGCTGGTGGCCGCGGTGATGCTGGCCTGGCAGGGCTATGTGGTGATGACCGCCCAGGATGGCAGGACGCGGGCGGAGGCGATGCAGGGTGTCTACAAGACCCTGCTGGGTGCGGCGCTGGTCTTCGGCCCCGTGATCCTGGTGAAAGTGGTGCTGGGCGTGGTGCTCGGCGGTTAGGGAGGGTTGTGGGGTGAACCACGAGGTGCCCATGCTGGCGCCGCGGGGCGAGGAGAAGGTGATCGGCGGGAGGCTCACGCTGCGGCAGTTCGTCTACCTGGCCGCCGGCGCGGGCCTGTCGGCCCTGGCACTGGCGGCGGCGGCCCGCCACCCGTTCCTTTGGGCTG
>JBFMCJ010000733.1 GCA_040754675.1 Bacillota bacterium | reverse complement strand
GCCGGTATCCCAGGATATCACCCCTGCCCAGGGCTGGCGCACGTCGTCCTCGCCTTCATCCAGAGTACCTGACGGTAGCCGATCTCAGGGCCGTACACGTACATGTTGAGGGAACGCGCCCTGGGCTGATGCGCCCGCGCTCCACCGCAAGCCAAACCCGAATGTCAGGCCTTTGCCGCCACCGGGCTGGCCTGGGGACGGGTAAGGCGTGCCTTCAGTTTCCAGGCAAGCAGGCTCAAGAGCAGCGCCACGCCGGCGCACGTCGCGTAGACCGCCCGCAGCCCCAGCTGGTCGCCCACGGACCCCGCCATCACCGCTCCCAGGGCCAGCGAGAAGGCCTCCATGCCGTCGAGCGCGCCCATGCCGCCGCCCCGTTCGGAGGCGTGGGTGAGCGACTCGGCCGCCCAGGTGGCCCCGGCCCGAATGAGCGCGTACAGCGGCAGGGCAAAGGCGACGGCGGCCACCAGCGCATTGGGCGCCGCGGCCATCAAGACGTACATCGCGATGTAAGGCGCCCCGGCGGTCAGCATGAGGTTGCCGGGAGACGCGCGGCGGCTGTTGGCCGTGAGCCAGGCGTATGCCACGAGGCCCAGGGCCGTGGCAAGGGTGAGGGTTGCCCCGTACAGCGACTCGGTGCCGCCCAGTGTACCGACCACATAGAACCCGAACACCGTGAAACTCGCCTCGCCGGCCAGCACGGCAAGCCCGAAAACCCCGAACAGAAGCGCCAGCACCCTGTCACCGTAAAGCCGCCGCCACTCATCCCGGAGTTCGGCGAACCGGCCGGCGATGGCCTGAGATACGCCCGCTGCCCGGAGCGTCCGTTCCCCGGCGGGCGCCGGTTCCTCGCGAGCCGGCCGTCGAAGCAGCTCGGGCACCCGCCACGCGACCCATAGGGCCTGCAGCAGAGCCAATCCCGCCGCCGCCACCAGCAGGCTGCCGGGCGACGCGCCGAGCCGTTCTCGGATGGCCACCGCCAGACTGCCCAGCATCCAGCCCCACGATTCCAGCTGCAGCCACCAGGCCAGAGCCCGGCCGGGTGTGCCGGCAGGTCCCGGGCGTAGCGAGACAAGCGCCTTGCCTGCCGGCGACAGGGACGCAAACAGCGCCGCAGCCATGCTCACCACTATCATGGCGTGCACGCCGGTCGACGCGAACAAAAGCCCCACAGCGGCCGCGCCGTACCCCAGAAGCCCCACCAGGAGGGTGAGCTTCAGCCGGCCCGTCACGTCCGCCACGGCGCCCCACACGTTGGCCGCCGCAAACCGTACCAGCGCCGGCACCGCGGTGATGAGCGCCAGCTGCAGGATGCGCCGCTCCCCGCCCGTGTACAGGTGGAGCGGGATGTAGCCGAAGATGATGAGTTCGGCGAAGGTGCGACTGAGGCTTGCGGCCAGCACCGGGTACAGAGCCTGGCCGCTCGCGCCGGGGTCGATGGTCCCTTCGTTTCGCACACGACATCCGCCCGTTCCCCAGATCGTCCTACGTTGATGGGGACCGCCGATGGGGCCCACCGCGCGGTTGCCCTCTGCTGCCTGGATGACCGCCGATGCGTCACGGTTCCGGGCCGCCCCCGGAAGCCCCGACCGGTTCGGCGAAGACCAGCAGGAACCCATTGGGGTCACGGACGGCAAACTCGGTCATCGCGTGAAACGTTGTGTGCCGTTCCTGGACAAGGTCGACCCGGCCTCCCAAGCGGGCGTAGAGGTCGTCGAGGCCCTCCATCCGGA
>JBFMCJ010000732.1 GCA_040754675.1 Bacillota bacterium | reverse complement strand
AGCATGTTCCAGGCACCCGCACCCGAAACGTGATCCGCCACCAGACCCACCAGGCCCCGGTTGAGGTCGCAGATGAGATCGAAGGCCATCGGCATGAACTCGATGAGCAGGGCGGCGATGAAAAGGTCCAGGGCAAACTGGGCAAGCCCGGCCCGCTGCGCGGGCTTCCCCCCGGAGAAGGCCACCCGGACCCCCGTGATGAGCACGGACAAAACCAGGAGCAGCCATGCCACCACCTTGAACCGGGCGCGGAAGCCCTCCACCACGCCCCACTGCTCGCGGGTGAATATCCCACCCACCTCGGACCCGCCGAACACCAGCTCCCGGATTTCAACCATGCCCAGGCCTTTCATGGCACGGAAGATCAGATTGAGCGGAGCCGCCACCAGGTCGTCTATAAACGTCCCCCCGCCCGACGGTTGCACCTGATCGGGCTGAGGAGCGGTACCCCCCACGTCCCCGGGGACACCGTGCACCGGCTCCTTCGGGCGCCCCTGGGCCCAAGCCCCATTCGCACAAAGCCAGGACGCCACCAGCAAAGCCGCGACCACGGCCAGAAGCACCTTCCCGGCCCGCTTGAGCCTTCCCATTACCCTTCACCCCCTTTCCCGCCCGCAGGCGGCCCGCGGCTCAGCAGCCGCGCCCTCCGGATCTCAGACAGGCTGACGCAGCCCTCTCCAGCAAGCCGGCATCAGCCGCCATGCCAACCAGTCCGCAGCACAGCGCAAGGCCAAGGGCCGGCCAGCCCGGCCCGAACCCGAGCACGCCAAGAAAACCCCCTGCCCCGACCAGGACCGGACCCCACGCCGGAAACACTCCCGCCCCCTCCTTCCTTTCCGCAGGCACTTACCGCTGCTGCAGGACACTCTCCATCAGCTCCCGCTCCAGGTCGGCCGCCACCACGCGCAGGGCCACGGCATCCGCACCCGCCCGCAGCAGGCACTCGCCCCGGTCGCACCCAGCCAGGAAAGCGGCCTCGCCCTCCGTCAGCCGGAACGTCTCCCGCGCCGGCTCCAGGTCAACCGGATTCTGGCGCATGAGAACCAGGGAAGCCATGTTGGTGAGCACCGCCTGGCCCGCGGCGGACTCGGAGAACTCCCGCCAGTGCTGCGAGGCCACCACAAAGGAGCAGCGGCGCTTGCGGCCCCGGCGGGCCATCGTCTGCAGAAACTGCGCCGTCTCAGGATGGCCCATGAAGAGCCACGCCTCGTCAACAACGACCCGCTTCTTCTGCCCCCAGAAGCCCTTCACGAACTTCTCCCAGGTCCACTCGAGCAGAAAGTGCATGGCCACCGGCCGCACGTAGGTCTCCTCCAGGCCTGACACGTCGAAGGCGAGAAGCGGCTCCTCGCCCAGGCGCACGCGGGACTGGCCGTCAAACATCCCGAGCGACCCCCCGGCCAGGCAGGGCTCAAGCAACGCACAGAGGCGGGCCGCGTCCCGTCCCATGCCCTTCAACCGGACATGAAGCGACGAGAACGTGGGCATCTCCTTCGGGGACAGCCCGAAGCCCTCACCGGCCCGCTCGTAAAGCGTGGCCGGGTCGGAGGTTATCCCTCGGGCCTCGTACTCGGCGCGTATGGCGCGCTCGAGCAGCGCCGCCTCGTGGGGATCCAGGCGCTGCCCGCGGCCGTAGGTCTCAAGGACCGCGGTGACCAGGCCCTTCAGCTCCTGCACCTTCTCAAGAAGGTCCAGCACCGGCCCCTGCTCGGTCTCCTCCGGCTCCAGGTCGAA
>JBFMCJ010000731.1 GCA_040754675.1 Bacillota bacterium | reverse complement strand
CGTCCAGGGCTTGCTTTTCCTCCCCGAGCTTGCGCACCTGGGACTGCAGGTCGGAGCTTCGCAGGTACGCCCGCACCCGCTGGGGGAGTGCACTGAGAGCGGTGAGCACGACTCCTGCCGCGGCGGCGCCCACTATGACCAGGGCCTGGTAGGTACGGACCTCCCAACCCAGAAAACGGATGACCACCAGGTCTGTGTTCTGGCCCGCAAACAGGGCAAGCAGGACAGCGGCCACAGACCACAACAGCCAGGCCCAGCTCACGACCTTCGCCCCCCTAGGACATTTTTGGCAAGCCATTCGCCACCCTTGCCCCCCATTCCTCCCGCCTCGCCGGCAAGCGCCTGCATCCCGCTCCCGGCGGGGGCCCGCACGGTGGGCAGGGGCCAGGCCCGTCCTGCGCGGGGCCGGCACGGTGGGGCGGGCCAGGCCGGTCTTGCGCGGGGCCCGCGCGGTGGGGCGGGCACCGGTCGGCGGGGCGGGCCTAGGCGGTGAGGCCGCGCACGCGGCGTCTTTCCGCGTGGGCTATGGCCACCAGGGACTCCTTGTCCAGCTCGTCGACGATGTAAAGGTGCCCGTTCGCCCGCCGGCACAGGCCCTCCAGGAAGGCACGGTTAGGTTCCAGCCCGATGCAGGCGAAGTTCACCCGCGCCTGGGGTATGCGACTGGCGGCGTCCAGGGCGTCGCTGAGGGGATCGAGGGTCCACTTGGGCACGGTGGGAATGCCGTCGGAGATGAGCAGCAAGACGGGGTTCCTGGCCCGCGTACGCCGCAGGTAGTCGAGGGCTCCCACGATCCCTTCCGCCATGGGCGTCAGTCCCAGGGCGGCGATCCGGGAGAGTCCGTGTTCCACCCGGGAGAAACTGCGGCAAAGGGGCACGTAGGTCTCCACCCGGCGTTCCTGGAACACCAGCACCGCCACCCGGTCGCGGGTGGCCAGCACCAGGTGCTGCGCCAGGAACTTGGCCGCCCGCAACCGGCGCCCCGCCATGCTGGCGGAGGCGTCGATGAGCAGGCAGATATCCATGGGGTTGCCGGGCCGGTGGCGCCACACCCGCAGGTCCTCGGGCCGCAGCACCACACCCCCGGCCTCACCCCGCCCTTCCCGACCCGGTACCCCGCGCAGGCCGTCCGCGGGGCACCCCGTGCCGGGCGGCCCCGGGTGGGGGCGGGAGGCGGCGGGTGGCAGCACCGCGTGAGGTGCGTGAAGGCCGGCCCCCACGACCGGGAGCAGGAGTTGCCGCCGCACCGACTCCACCACCGTTTCAGTAACCGCCAGTTCCCGCGCCCACTCGCCCCTCTCCACGGGTGCGGGTCGCATGGCGGGGCCCCGCCCCTGTACGGGACGGCCCTCCGGGCGGCGGTTGAGGCGGGCCGGTGCCGGGGCTGGAGCGGGGATACGGCGCAGGAGCTTGCGGAACTCCAGCTCGATTTCGCGTCGCCGTTCCCGCACCAGCTGCCGCAGGGCCATCCCCGCCGGAGTGAGGGTGACCTTCCAGCCCTCCCGGCGGGCCAACCCCCGCTGCTCCAGCTGCTCGAGGAAACGGGAGACCGAGCGGTGGGAACTGGCCAGCTTCATGACCAGGGTACGCATGCCGTCGTCGGTGGCGAGGGCGTCCAGGGCCTCCTGGAGGTCTCCCACGCTCCCCAATTCCTCGGCCAGTTCCAGGGCCGCCTCCATCTGCCGGCTGGCCTGCACCTGGGGCGACCGGGAGCCGGCCTCCGGTATCTCCTCCC
>JBFMCJ010000730.1 GCA_040754675.1 Bacillota bacterium | reverse complement strand
TGGCGTATGTTCCAGGAGCATCCCCTGTTTGGGGTAGGGCCCGGCAACTTCGCCACCGAGGTCGACGAGGTGGCGCCAAGGGTCGTGAGCGACCAGGACAGGGTGCTTCTACCGCGAGTAACTGCCATGGAGTTCCCCCACAACTGGCCGGCTCAGATTGCGGCGGAGAACGGTGTCCTCGGCTTGGTCGCTTTCACCTGGTGGGTGGGTCTGCTCCTTGTGAACGCGTACCGCCGCGCACGCTGGCAGCTTGCGAATGCCGGACCGGATCCCCACGCTCGTGCGGATGCCTCGCTCACCCTGGGGGGCTTTGCCGGAATCATCGCCACCCTGGTCGGTTCTCTGTTCGGCTACCCGTTCGTCCACTCCGTGTGGGAGCCGTTCGTATACGTCATGGTGCTGAGCGGGGCAGGGATCCGGGCTCGGGGTAGCGACTACTCCTGCGGCAGAGGGCTTGTAACTCGTGAGCTCGGAAACTGAGCCCCATCTGCTCGGAAGTTTCCGTTCCATTGCTGCGGGCAGCTTCTGGACGGCCATGGGCTATGGTGCCCGGCACGTTCTGGCGGCTGCCGCGTCGGTGCTGGTCGCGCGCCTGCTGGGCGCGGAGGTGTTCGGCGAGTACGGAATGATCGCGAGCACCGTTGCGTTCTTGGGGACTGCCGCAGACCTGGGGATGAGCGTCAGCGCCACACGGTTCGTCGCTGCCTACCGGATTTCGGATCCCGAGCGTGCGCGCCGCAGCCTGAGCATGTCGATCCAGGCCACCCTGGCCGTGTCCGTGGTAGTGGGAGTGTTGCTGGCCATTACAGCGCCCTATTTGGCGGCTGTGTGGCTGCACAATGCGCGTCTCACCGGCCCCATGCGGGTTGCCACTCTGGCGATCCTTTTCTCGGCTACGGGTTCGGCCGTATCGGGTGGCCTCAGGGGTCTCGGGCTCTTCCGGCCGATGGCCGTGGTAGAGATGGTGCTCGGCGTCGTTACGGCTTCGCTGATGGTTGCGGGGGCATGGTTCGGGCGGCTCGAGGGGGCCACGATTGGTCTCGTTGTTGGCTCGGGCTTGCGCATGGCCGCATACGCCGTCCCCCTCGCCAAGCATACACGGCCGCTGGGATGGACACTTTGGTCCGCCGATGCGTGGCGGGAGGCTGGGGCAATCCTGCGGTTCTCCATCCCCGCGTTTGCCAGCGGGTTTCTCGTAACCCCGATCCTGTGGGGCGTGCGCGTGCTGTTGGCCAACTCGCCCCGAGGCTACGGTGAGGTCGGGACGTTTTCCGCTGCTCTGCAGTGGCAGACGCCGCTCACCTTTCTTTCCGTCGTGGTTGCAACGGTGCTACTCCCCTCGATGTCTGAGCAGTATGCGCAGGGCGACCGTAAACGCCTCGTCGAGACGTTCCGGGTTGGTTTCAGCCTGCTTGGCGTGGTGCAGCTCGTGTCTACCGCTCTTCTCGTGATCCTGTCCGGACCCATCGCCTCGCTCTACGGGCAAGGGTATCGAGACCTGCGCGCGTCTTTGACTCTGGTGGTCGTTGCAACGTTCTTCAACGCGGTCCTCAGCATCCCGGGCCAGGTCCTGGCGGCCACGAACCGGATGTGGCTAGGGTTCGCGCTAAACCTGGTGTGGGCGAGCGTCTTCCTCATCGGCTCGAAGCTCGCGGTGGCGCACTTCGGGGCGGTGGGGGCGTCCGCCGCGTACCTCCTGTCGTACCTCGTACACGCGCTCACAAGCACCCTTGGAG
>JBFMCJ010000729.1 GCA_040754675.1 Bacillota bacterium | reverse complement strand
CACACCGCCCACAAGATCGTGCTGAAGGGGGAATCCATGCGGAAGGCGAAGGCAGGGAAGAGCCGTTCGGAGGGTCCGCAGTCATGAAGGCGGCCTGTGGAAATGCCGCGGCGGTGGACAACCTCCCTGTTGCCCACCGCCGCTTGGACAGGCCTCCGCTGCGCTCCGGCTGCCCACATTCCCACAGGCCCCACGACGAGGGGAGGAACGACCAGCACTGAACTGAATCCGACCACCTTCGGACAGGATCGGGACCCAGCGTCGCTTCGCTCCGACAGGTGGTCGGCATGCCCGGACCGGGTGGACGGCATGGAGCGGAATCGGTGGACGGCATGCAGCGGATTCAGTGGTCGATTTCGTCGGAATACGCAGCAGGTGCTCGAGAGCTTCCAGGAGCTGCTGGCGGGGCACGACCCGGAAGCGCTGATCTACGTGGCCGACTCCCAGCTGCTCACGCCGGCCAACCTCCAGCAGATCGCCACCCAGAAGTTGCGCTTCATCTCCCGGCTGCCGGCGAATTACAAGCTGGAAGCCCAGTTGAAGGAGGCGGCCTGGGAGCCCTGGGTGCGGGGGGAGTGGCAGGCGGTCGGCGCCCTGGCGGAGCGGCCCCAGGCCGAACGGTATTGGATTTGGGAGACCGAGGCCTCCCTTTACGGGAGGCGGTACCGCTTCGTGCTGGTGCGCTCGACGGCCCGGGACCGCCGCCGGGAACAGGCGCTGGAGCGGGAGGTGGCCGACGAAGCCAGGCGCCTCACCCAGGCTGCCGAGCAGCTTTCCCGACAGCGCTTTGCCTGCGAGGCGGATGCCCAAGCGGCCCGGGACCGGTTTTTGGCCGAGCAGGCCCCGGCCCTGCACACCGTCACGGCCGAGGTCCAATCCGAAGAGGTGATCCACCGCCCCCGGGGCCGGCCTCGCAAGGAGGCCCCGCCGCCTCCCCGAGCGACGCGCTTTCGGGTATCGGTCACGATCGAACCGCCCTCACCGGAGCGGCTGCATCAGGAGATGGATAAACGGGCGCCCTTCGTGCTCATCACCAACGTCCCGGCCGAGCAGCTCTCGGCCCGGGAGGTGTTGGCCGAATACAAGGCGCAGCCCGCGGTGGAGCGCCGCTTCGCTTTTTTGAAAGACCCGGTCATCGTCACCGGTGTCTACCTCAAGCGCCCGGACCGGGCTCAGGCGCTGGCGTACGTCTTCTTGTTGGCGCTGTTGGTGGCGGCGTTTCTGGAGCGGCGCATCCGCCAGGCCCTGCAAGCGCAGCACGACACGCTGGTCGTGCCGGGCCAGCGCGCCACCGACCGGCCGACCATCCAGTCGATTCTGGAGCTGTTCCGCTCGTTGCAGATCGTCCTGGTCGACACGGGTCAAACCGTTCAACGGGTGCTCCCCCGCAACACGAATCCCCAGATCCTCAAGGTGCTTCGCCTGGCCGGCTACTCCGAGACCCTCTACACGGAGCGGTAACCTGTGACGTCAACCTCTCGAAAAATCCCCGCTGACCTGGGGGTGGGTGCGAAAAACGAGTTGTTACCTGTCTTCTCTTGGGAAGTACCTTACTCTCAACCACCCAGGCTCGGCAGCCTCCTATCTGTTACGGTGCAGCACCTCTGGATGGGTTAGGAGCCACTGGTAAGTCGATGCCAACCCTTGTTCCAAATCCATACGAGGGAACCAGCCCAAGGCCCTGATGCGTGAGATATCCAGGAGCTTACGAGGCATGCCGTCCGGCTTTGAAGCATCAAAGT
>JBFMCJ010000728.1 GCA_040754675.1 Bacillota bacterium | reverse complement strand
GTGCGAAGAGCAGATTCCCCGGGGTCAGGGCCGTGGCGAACCCGTTCCCCAGCAGGTCCCAGGAGAAGGGCATGCTGTTACTCCCTTAGCGTCGTCGTGGCCTGAGTGGCCCATCCGGCGAGTCCTTCGGATTTCCACGGGGGGTCTGAGGGTGCCTGGAGATGCCCCGTGACGCTGCGCTCGCTCGCGTCGCCTGCCCTGGACCCGCTTTCCTTCTGCCAGTTGTCCTGAAAATATGTGCTATGCGACCTCCAGGGTCACCTTGTAGCCCAGGGTCTCGATGCGCCGCACGGCACGGTTGACCACCGATTGGCGGTTGCGCTCGTCGAAGTAGTTGGCGCCCAGATCCGAGTAGTCGGTGCCCTTGAGGATCATATGGTATATGACGACGAGGATAGCATGGGCTACGGCCACGATGGCACGCTTGGCACCCCTGCGCCCAGCCAGCCGGTGGAACAGGGCGGAAAAGTAGCTCCTCTTCGTCCGAGAGGCTGCCCACGCTGCCTCCACCAACGCCTGTTGCAGCCAGGGATTACCGCTGCCGGTGGAGCTGTCTCTGCGCTTGCCAGCACTCTCGTTGTTGCCGGGGCACAGGCGTGCCCAAGATGCCAGGTGGGCCGAGGTCGGGAAGCGGCTCATGTCCAAGCCAATCTCGGCGATGATGTCTTCCGCAGTGCGCCGACCGATACCGGGGATCTCATCTAGCCTCCTGATCACGTCATCGGAGGACCCCAGCCGGTTAGAGACATCCTCGTCCATCCTGGCGATCTCCTTATCCAGGAAGTCGGCATGGCGAAGCAGGCTGTCCAGCACCAGACGGTGATGTTGCCCCACCTGGCCCCGCAGGGCTTCTTCCAGCGTCGCCTGCTTGGCTCGAAGCCGTCCCCGGGACAGCCCCGCCAGGGTCTCCGGGTTCTCTTCTCCCGCCACCATCGCTTCGATCATCGCTCTTCCCGACATGCCCATCACGTCAGAAGCCACGCTGGACAGCTTGATGTTCGCCCCCTCCAGCACCTTCTGGATGCGGTTCACCACAGTGGCCCGTTCCCGAATCAGGGTGCGCCGGTAGCGCACCAGTTCCCGAAGCTCCCTTTGCTCCTTGCTCGGGATGTAGCTCGCCTTCAGCAGGCCATGGCGCAGCAAGTCGGCGATCCACTCCGCGTCCTTCATGTCAGTCTTCCGACCGGGCACGGCCTTCATGTCCCGGGCGTTTACCACCAGCAGAGTGAACTCGAAGCTCTCCAGCAGGTTGTACGGCGCTTTCCAATACACCCCCGTGCTCTCCATGGCCACGTGCGTGACACTCTTGTCCGCCAACCAGTCGGCCAGTTGCATCAAGTCCCTGGTCATGGTGCCGAAGGTCCGCAGGCTCTTCCCCTCGGGCGTCAGCACGCAGGCCACCGCCGTGTCCCTGTGAACGTCCAGGCCGCAACACCGCTCGTAGACGACTTGCACGACAGCCACCTCCATGAAGACTGTCGGCTGGCAAGCGACCTGATGCGAGTGGAAGTTGTCCTGCGTGTTCCCGAAGCTCGGGACGACATTCTGTGGTGCCCCCAGGTCGCCGGTGTCAGGTTACTTGTCGGGCTCGCGGCACCAAACTGCTCCGAACTCTATCGCCAGCCGCTTCCCCGTTTTCATGCTCGGTGGTGCCGGCTGCAAATCGGCATGTTTGGTTACTTAAGGACCGGGACGGCCCCCCGGTAGGCGATAGGCGGCTGCGGCTTCGTCGCTAGGACCGCCA
>JBFMCJ010000727.1 GCA_040754675.1 Bacillota bacterium | reverse complement strand
GGCCAAAGACAGCGCCCCCGCCCACCCCGCGGCGGAAGCCGCCGCCGCGGCGGGCCGCTTCCAGGAACTACGCATGCTGGTTTTGTCGGCCACGAAAACCACCTCCAGGCATTTCCCCCCGCTCCCGGGGCCGCGCCGGGGCGGCAGGCGATCTACAGCCTCCCGAACCAGGCATCCTCGAAACGCTGGCACGCCGCCTTCACGACCTCGGGCGCACAACCGGCCCGCAGCATCCGGGCCGCGAGCTGCCTCAGGCCCCTTCCCAGGGCCGGGTAGCGGTACCACTCCCACGGGTCCGGGTCCGTCCCGGCGGCCACCCCCAGCGCCGCCCTGCCATGTTCCGCGTAGCGGAGCACCTCCAGGACCTCAAACACCGCCTCCAGGTCCAGCCAGCCCCGCTCGCGGAGCAGCCGGCCCGCCCGCGGCGCCAGGCCCCACAGCACGCCGTCACCCGCCCCCATCGGCGCTGCCCTCCAGGGCCCGCCGCAACCTCCGCCGGGCCTTGCAAAGTTGCCGGCGGCTGGCCCGCGGCCGTGCCAGCCCCTCCAAGGCGGCGGAGCCCACGGCCTCGGCAGCTTTCCTCTCTGCCGGGGACAGGTCGGCGGAATCCAGAAGCTGCTGCCACCACAGCTTCGCCTCCGCGTCCCGCAAGGGCTGGCCGTCGGGCTGCACCGCCTCCAGGATGGCCAGGGAGTCCACCGGGATCTCGCGCGCCGCCAGGCGCCTCTCGCGCGCGAGTGCATAGCGCAGCGAGATCCGGAAGTACCTCCGGAAGCCGTCTTCACCCAGGGCCCGCCGGGAAAGCAGGGTCATGAATAGCACGCCCGCCGCCGAGAGAGCTTCATCCTTCTCGCAACCCGCCCGCCGGGCCTCGTCGGCCACAATGGGCAGGACGGAAACGTACATTTCCGCTACCTGTGACTCTGTTTGTGCGTGCATCGGTTCTGCTCTCCCTCCCGGTGCCGTCTGACCCGTTCCGGGAACCACGGGCGGCGCAACGCGAGACGGAAAACGCCCGCCTCCTCGCAAGGAGGCGGGCGTCACCGGACTCGGCTCGGAGACCGGCCTCAGGGCTCAAGCGCGCATGGCAACTCGTACAATCCCTGGCCGGCGTAGCCGTAATACGGTATTCCCACGGCCAGGACGTAAAGGCTGCCTCCCGGCCCGGGAAACAGCCTCTTCACCGAGCTCCCCGCACCCTGAACCGGATGCCCCATATCAACCCAAACGCTGCCGTTCCAGCGGGCAACCGCCCAGGTGTTGTTCCCTACGTTCACCGCCGCCCACACAGAGCCGTCCGGCATGGTCGCGAGCACGCCGGGAACCAGCCCCAGCGGCTTGCCACAGTTCACCCACTCGGAGGCGCCCGGTTTCCGGTACCAGGTGGTGCCGTCGGTGGCCGCTATCCACACGGTGCCGTCCGGGCATACGGCCAGCCGGGAGGCCAGAGTGCCGGCCGGCAGCGGGAACATGTCACGCCAGGTGCCGGACGCGTATTCCTTCACTATACTGCCGTACCAGTTGATTCCGTAAAGCCGGCCGTCCCGCTCGGCATAGAGTCCCAGATGCAGGCCGAAGCCCAGGCTCGGGCCGCGGTCGACCCACCTGGAAGCACCGTCGTCCCAGCGGTAAAGCCTCGACGAGCACCCAATGGGGCCTCCCGTGTCGTCGTACAGAACGTCGTTTGCGTACCTGTGCAACAGCTTACCGAATCCCGGGGCCTTTCGCCGGGCCAGAACAGTGCCGTC
>JBFMCJ010000726.1 GCA_040754675.1 Bacillota bacterium | reverse complement strand
AAGCTCGTGCTCGGGCTGCGCGTGGAGGGCCCCGGCGGCCGACCTCCGGGACTGGGCCGGGCGCTGGTGCGCGAGACCGTGGGCCGCACCGTGTCCGCCCTGGTGGTGTGCGTGGGCTACCTGTCCATGCTCTGGGAGCCGCAGAGGCGCTGCTGGCACGACCTCGTGGCGGGCACCTGCGTGGTGCGCGCGGCCCGCGGGCCGCAGTAGGGAGGTGGTGGCGGTGGCGGTGCCGCACGCCCGGCGCGGCCGGGCCCTGGAGGACCTGGTGGAGCTGGTGCTTTCGGTGTACGAGGCGCGGGGGGCCGCACTCGTGCGCCGCGTCCCCGACCCCTGGAAGGTGGTGAGGCGGTCGGGCAAGGCCGCCGAGGCCTACCCGGCCAAGAAGGGCCTCGTCGACTACCTGGGTGTGTGGCGCGGCCTGGCCCTGGCTTTCGACTGCAAGGAAACGGCGGGCAGGTTCGAGTTCGGCAAGATCCCGGAACACCAGTTGCAGTTCCTGTCAGGATGGGAGCACTGCGGGGGGCTGGCCGGTTTCCTGGTCTGGTTTTCCCGCCGCAGGCTGCTCGTGTGGGTCCCTGCCGGCGCCTGCTTGAGGGCCCGGGCTGCAGGCGTGCGCAGCATGTCGGCCGAGGAGTGCCTGGAGGCGGGCGTTGAGGTCCCGCCCGGGGTGGGGGTGCCGTTCGACCTGGAGGCCGCCTGGCGGTGCTTGGAAAAGGGACGCCCCCAGATCCCCGAACCGCCCCGCGGTTAGATGGCCCTCGCCACCGGCAACAAATGAGACGTGCTGGCCCGGCGAACCGGGCCTTTTTCTTTTTGATACCCCTGGAGGCACGGGAGTAGGGACCGGCACAGCCGGTTCAGCCCGGGGTCGGGAGGTGCGATCTTGAACCGGGAGGCTCGGGTGGTGGCCCGGTCGCGGGTGCAACCGGAGATAACGGTGGCCAGAAGCAAAGCGCGGGTTCCCCCTTGCGCGAAAGCGCTTGAGGCGGAGCTCGTGGAGGGCGAGCAGCTTTACAACGGGCGGATATACCGCCTCCTGCGCTGGGCGGCGGACGGCGGGCGGCTTCACCTGGAACTGGGTGTCACCCGGTACTTCCGCTACCTGGCGGTGCGCGCCGCACTGCAAGCGCAGCCCTGGCCGGTACTTGTACCCGGCGGGCAGCCCGACCTGTTCTGGAGCCATTACCTGGCAATTGACGTCCTCGCCCGCACGGCGGACGGCTTGCTGGTCCTCACCCAGCGGTCTGGCCGCGTCGCGGTGGCGGGTGGTGCTTGGATTCTGAGCGCCGGGGAAACGGCAGAAGCGGGCACGTGCGCACCGGAAGCACTGGACATGGTCGGGCATGCCCTGCGGCGGGAGCTGGGTGTGGTTCGGTTGCCCAGGGTGCTGGGCTGGTGCCTCGCGGTTGACGAGCGAGATGGGGCATGGTCTCTCGGTGCGTTGGTCGAGCTGGCCGAAACCTGGCCGGCCATCCGGGCTGCCAGGTGCGCCGAAGCGTGGGAACGCGCCAGGCTGGAGGCCCTGCCGCCGGAAAAGCTCGCGGTGGCGCTGCGGGATCGGCCGTGGGCACCGCTGGCCCGGGCCGTGGGCTTGTGGGCAAAAAACCTGCTGGCGGCTCGCCCCTGAAGGCGGTGCTCGCCCGGTTTGCTCCCTCTGCCCGGAACAGAAAGGAGGTGTGGGAGATGTGCGTGTTTTCGGTTGGGCTGCCCTGGACGGTGTTTCTCCCTGTGGCCGCAGCGGCGACGATGT
>JBFMCJ010000725.1 GCA_040754675.1 Bacillota bacterium | reverse complement strand
GCCAATAGCCCGCGGACGCAGCCTACCCTGCGCTGTAAACCGGCTGGTTGAGGTAGGGCGAGCGCAGCGCCTCCCTGTTTGGGCGAACGCCGCCAACGGCCGCCAGCTATGAGGCTCCAGGGGCCGTAAAGCCGCCCAAGATGGCATGGCCAGCACGGGCCCACGGTACGTCAACCCCGCTGAAGCCTGCCTCCTTCAGCCAGGTGAGCTGGTCGAAGAGCGTGGCCGGCTTGTCCAGGCTGGTGCACGCCGCCCTGCGATTGAGCCTTTGGCACAGTACTTTGCCAGCAGGTAAGGAGCCTTCCGGGCCGAACGGCCCATCAGGGAGAGGCAAGGAGACCACGGCGCAGAGCGCACAGAAACTGGCGGGGCTGCTCCAGCGGCTTTGGGAGGAGGGCAGCCCTCATGCTCCTGCGGGCGCTGCAGGGACTGACGCCGCTGGCTGAAGGAGATCGCAGATAGCAGGGGGTGGCCACCGTGCGCATCATTCCCGGGTTCGCGCTCAAGGCCATGAGCGATCGGCCTTTTCAGCTTCTGGACCTGTGCCGCAAGCTTCCCGAAGGCGGATTTCTCTGGAAGCCCTACCCCGGCGTCCGAAGCATCCGGGACGTCCTCGTGCACATGATCGGGGCCGACCGGCATTGGGTCGAGTTCGTCGTGGAGGGCAAGCCCCGGCCGCAGATCGACCCTGACGCGTTGGCTTCGCCCGACGAGGTGGAGCACGCCTTCCGGCCGGTGCGGGAGCACACCGTCGCGTGGATGGCCGGCCTTGACGAGCAGGCCCGCACGGAGACCCGCCGCATCCGCTGGGAGCCCCACGAGGTGACCCTGGAGGCCATCGCCTGGCACCTCATCACCCACGACTTCCACCACAAGGGGCAGGTGTGCACGCGCCTCGCCATGCTCGGGATCGAGGTGCCCGACCTCGACATCATCTGAAGCTACCGTGTTCGACCGGCCGCTCGGCAAGTCGTCTCGGCCGGGGGCGCCTCCGCGCGTGGTCGTGGTGGGGGCGGGGTTCGGCGGGCTGTGGGCCGCCCGGGCTCTGTCCGGCGCTCCGGCTCGGGTGACGATCCTTGACCGCCACAACTTCCATACCTTCTTGCCGCTGCTCTACCAGGTGGCCGCCGCCGAGCTCGAACCCGACGACATCGCCTACCCCGTGCGGGCCATCACACGGCGCCTGCCCGACGTCGATTTCCGCATGACCGAGGTGACCGGCGTCGACCTGGCCGCCCGCCGCGTCCTCACCGCGGATGGCCCCGTTCCCTACGACTACCTCATCCTGGCGGCCGGCAGCCGCACCCACTTCTTCGGCCTGGAGTCCGTCGCCCGCCACGCCTTCGAGCTCAAGGACATCCCCCAGGCCGTTGCCCTGCGCAGCCATATCCTGCGGCAGTTCGAACGGGCCGCGCACGAGCCGGACGGCGAGCGCCGCCGGCGGCTGCTCACTTTCGTGGTGGTGGGCGGCGGGCCTACCGGCATCGAGTTCGCCGGCGCGCTGGCGGAGCTGGTGTACGGCGTCCTGGTGAAGGACTATCCCGGTGTCGACTTCTCGGAGGTGCGCATCGTCCTGCTGGAGGCCGCCGACCGGCTGCTGCCCGCGCTGCCCGCCGCCCTCGGGGAGTACGCCCGGCAGCGGCTGGAGCGCAAGTGGGTGGAGGTGCGCCTGCGGGCTGCCGTCCGGGGCGCCTCGGAGGAAGCCGTTTACCTGGCCGACGGGACATCCATTCCGACCCGCACGCTCGTCTGGACCG
>JBFMCJ010000724.1 GCA_040754675.1 Bacillota bacterium | reverse complement strand
CCGGCCGCCAGGGCGGGCCGGGCCACGGCGGCGGCGAACAAAAGCAGCGTGCACAGCGCCGCCGCCAGCGCCCTCTTCGGATGTCCCACTTCCTCCACCTCCTGTTTTTCCCGCCCCCATGGGCCCGGGTCCCCGGGCCCGGCCTACCAGCTCAAGACGAACCTCACGCCCGTGATGGGGCCGTCGCGGCCCTCCACCTCGCAGAAGGCGGGTACGGCCGCGAGGTCGATGCCCTCGGGGGCGAGCAGCCCCCTTGCCGCCGCGATGGCCTTGGCCGCCCGGTACACCGCCCCCGCCCCTATGGCCTGCAGGGCCACCTCCTCGCCGGAGCCGTTGGCCTTGCGCACCGCCTGCGCTACCGCCCGGGCCAGCCTGCCCGTCTCGGTCGAGCTGGAAACCTTGAGAAGATCCACTGCGCTGCCACCTCCTGTCTTGATTCGCCGCTGCTCACTCGCCAGGGGACAGGCTGACCTCCGCAGACTGGCCCCGCACGTGCACGAACACGTACTCGGAGCCGCCGAGCAGCCTGCCCAGGAGCTGGGTCCTGACGGCCAGTACGCCGTCCTTCACCGTGTATTGAACCTGCCTCTTGCTCGCGGCCAGGTCCTCGTCCGCCAGCCACGGCCCCACGAACTCCAGCCCTTCCCGGGCCCAGGCGTACGCGTTGCGCCGCAGCGCCTCCCGCGCCGCCAGGCTCGCCTCCCAGTCCGCCAGGTCCAGCCAGGCGTCCGTCATCCGCTTGTCGTGGCCCACCACGTAGCGCACGTCCCAGCCCACCAGAACGCGCTCTTCACCCGTCTTCTCCCAACCCGCCGCCTCCACGCGCCAGTAGCTCGGGTAGGAGGAGGGCGGGTTCTTGTACGCTTTGCTGTGGAGTTCCCAGGTGAAGTCCCGGGTGTCGTAGTAGTAAACCACGTACTCGTAGACGTCCCGCCACTCGTACCTGGGCTCCTTCCAGTCGATCTGCTCGGGACCCGGGAGCTGGGAGCCCACCGGGAAGAACTCCGTGGCGTACACCGGGGTAACCTCGAACTGGAACTGGGGGCTCGCCTCCTGCACCGCGGCCAGGGCGGCGGCGTCGCAGGCGGCCTGCAGTCTGGCGCGCGCGAGGTGAACCGTGGCCAGGTCGACTGCCAGCACCAACGCCAGTGCCATGACCAGCACCGCGAACGCCCCCACCACCAGGGCCTGGCCGCGCTCGTCTCTGATGGCGCGCAACGCCATCACCCCCTTCACCTGGGTTCGATCCGGAACACCGCCGCCGAGGTCACGGGGACCGCCCCGAACTCCTCGTCCACCCCCATCAGGCGGAACAGCCCGGGGACGAGCGACGGCTGGCTGTACGTCACCGTGACCCTGACGTACCCCCCGGAGGAACTGACTTCGACGTCCGGCCTCTGCCCCGTGTACCCGATCACCGCATCCCTGAGGTTCTGCTCCGCCACGTCCCGGGCGCGCGACGCGTCCTGGTACACCGCGTAAGCCCGCGCGGCCTCCCGCGCGGCAGACGTCACCGCCACCTTGGTGTTCAGCAGCACGACCACCTGGACGGTGGCCAGCAGCAGGAACACCAGGATGGGCAGGATGATGACCGCCTCCAGAATCGCCTGCCCCCGTTTCTTCCGTCGCACCGCAATCACCCCCTATCTCAGCCAATCACCGCCGCCAGCACCCCACCCAGGGCGAGAAAGGGCGCGTAGGGAAACCGCCTCCCCAGCCCGGGCAGGGCGGGCCTTTCGCCCGCAGCTGCCACCGCCAGGGTGGCGAGC
>JBFMCJ010000723.1 GCA_040754675.1 Bacillota bacterium | reverse complement strand
TGTATTTGTGGGTGCTCCTTTTCTGGATCTGAGAGGAGTGTGACGCGGGTGGACACGGCGCAACTTCGCCCCGCCGTGACCGGGTCCGAGTGGGGAGGCGGCACCTCGCCGTTCCGGGTGACGTGGGGCAAGCTGATGATGTGGCTGTTTCTCCTCTCCGACACCCTCACCTTCGGGGGATTCCTTTCGGGGTACGGGTTCAGCCGCCTGGCCGCCCCAGCGTGGCCAAGGCAGAGCGAAATCTTCAACCTGGGCCTGGTGGGCCTGATGACGTTCATCCTCATCTGTTCGAGCGCCACCATGGCGATGGCGGTGGCGGCGTCGCGCCGGGAGGCCTGGAAAGACGCCGTTCGTTTCCTTGCCTTCACCATCCTCGGGGGCCTGGCGTTCCTGGGGATGCAGGCTTACGAGTGGAGCCGTTTCATCGGGGAAGGCGCCCGCCTTTGGGGCAACCCCTGGGGGGTGCCGCTCTTCTCGGCCACGTTCTTCCTCATCACGGGTTTTCACGGGCTGCACGTGAGCGCGGGCGTCATTTACCTGGCGACCGTGGTGCGGCGGGTGCGTATCGGGCGCTACACGGCGGACGGGGTCGAGACGGCCGGGCTGTACTGGCACTTCGTGGACCTGGTATGGGTCTTCATCTTCACGCTGCTGTACCTGGTGTAGGGGGAGGGTGGAAGCCCGTGCAATCGGAAAGGTCGCAAGATCAGGCCACGCACGGCACTGCGTATGGGCTGTACGTGCGCACCTGGGTGTGGCTGCTCCTCATCACACTGCTGGAGCTGGGCGTCGTGAGCGTCAGCCTGCCAAGGGTGCTGGTGGTGACGCTGCTCGTCGTGCTGGCCATGATGAAGGGCGCCCTCATCATGGCCTACTTCATGCACCTGCGCTTTGAGCGCCTGAGCTTCGTGTACGTGGTGCTAAGCCCGCTCATCTTCACCGTCATCCTGTTTGGCGCGATCGCACCGGACGCCTTGAACCGCATCGTCGGCTGAGCAGAACAGGAGAAACAACCGCAGGTGAACGTTCCCATCCACCCGACGCTGAACGCCGCGCTGAACGCGCTGAGCGGTATCTTCCTGGTTGCCGGGTACGCCAACATCCGGCGGAGGCGCATACGACACCATCGCGCTTTCATGCTGGCCGCGTTCGGCACGTCAATCCTCTTCTTGATCAGCTACCTCGTTTACCACAGCCGGGCCGGCACGGTTCCGTTCACCGGGCAGGGGTGGGTGCGGCCGTTTTACTACGCCGTGCTCGCCTCACACACGGTGCTGGCAGCGGCCATCGTCCCGATGGCTGTCCTTACCATCGGGCGGGCGCTGGCGGGGCAGTGGGAGCGACACCGCCGGCTGGCGCGGTGGACCTTGCCGCTGTGGCTGTACGTGTCGGTGACGGGAGCCGCGGTGATTTACGTCCTGCTCTACCTGCTTTACCCGGCACCGCGCTCCGGCGGGTGAGGGCGGGGGAGAGGCCATGCCGGTCGGGGTACCAAGCGGCCAGGACGCCGGGCTCTTGCTCCTGATCGCGGTGCCGTACCTGATGGCAGCCGCGGCGTTCGTCGTGTGGCTGGTCTTGCGAGCCCGGCGGGCCGAGGGGAGGCGCCTGCACCCGACGGCGAAAGGGAAGGTCTGCCGTGACGGGGCGCCGCCCGCCGGTGCGCCCCACATGGCGCGCAGGGGCGAGCGGCCGCCGGGCGGGTAAGGGAGGCCGTCGCCGGCCGGCAGCCAGCGGCTGGCAGGGCGCGCCGGCAGGCGCGGGGCCGGGAA
>JBFMCJ010000722.1 GCA_040754675.1 Bacillota bacterium | reverse complement strand
ATAAACTTGACGGCGCTGATCTGCTAACAAAAGTCGCCAATGGCGTGAAGTTCGTGAATGGCAAGGAGGTGGTTCCCTCGAAGGAGCGGGCGGCTGCCGACTAAGCGATTTTCCACACCTCTTGACATGAGCTCCCGCCCGCCCCACCGTCGCCGCCCCGAGGAGTCAAAGCCGCAAGTGGAAGTGGGAGTCGTATCGGCTGTTGCAGAAGGGTTAGATGATCGGCTGGACAATTTTGTGGCTACCTTCGAACAGGGTCTAAGATTAGCCGGCATTGACGAGAAACCTAATTGGAGCCCGCTTACCATCGGTGCGCCTCAATTCGACGAAACGATTGCCTCTTCTTCCCCATCGAGAGTCCAGTTTACCAAGGCTTCTCTCGACCCAGAGGAAGTCCGGGTCGCACGTGAACTGGCTGCGGGATCGACCCGAAACCTCGTTCTGGGCCTGTGCGCGCAGCAAGGGTTTGTCAGGGAAAGAGAAATGCTTGGTCGCAAGTCAAGTGGGTCACCCGAGGATCTTGTGCACGCTCTCGAAGCATTGAGGGGCGCAGGTGTCGTCAGGATGGAGTACCTCCTCGAGTGTAAGCGCACCGGGGCTCCCCTCACCCAACTGGCCTCTCCAGAATACCTGAATGCCTCGATGAACGTACTGCGCTGTCCGTCGTGCGGGACCCCTTTCGGCCAAGAAGCGCTTTCGCCGGTGTATTCCCCATCAGACCTGGCCAGGCGACTGCTGCAGGGCAGCCTGTGGATGACAATTCTTACCACCAGTATACTCAGCGAGCTCGGTGTCCCACTTGACTCTATTCTTTGGAACGTCTCGGAGGCTGGTGGAGAGGTTGACATGCTGGTAGGGTTCGCAGGGCAGCTTTGGATCTTTGAGTTGAAAGACAGGGAGTTCGGTGCCGGCGACGCCTATCCCCTCCAGTATAGACAGGCACGGTACGGGGCCGACCGCGCCGTCATCATAACCACGGATAAGATAGCCCTTGACGCCAAAAGGGTGTTCGAAGAGGTCAACCCAGGGCGTGGCTACCTTAGATCCCATTATACATCGAGGGACTGGCCGACCTGCAGCAGGCGTTGGAGAGAGAACTCACGTTGGCGGTCCTCCGGTTCGCCTCACGCCGAATAGGATTGCTCGGTCAGCTGTACGGCTATGATCTCCGGCACGTTCTAGCGTCTCTCTGCGACCTGAAAGAAACGGGAGAGGCTGGGGGTGATGGGTCGGAGTTTGATTTCGCGTAATCACACTCCGGCGCAGGCGCTCCAGAGTGCGCCGCTGCAAGGGTTCATCCGGCAGACCTCACCAATACTGTTGCTAATATTGTCTAACCGCCTCTTTGCCAAAGTGCGTGGCGAACTCAGCGGGCACCGGTGCCGGTCATGAGTTGTACTCGAACTCCTGGGTGGCGCGTCTTACCGTGACCTCGTCGATGATGAGTTTCCCCTGGAAGTAGTAGTCGATGAGGCAAGCTCGGGGCCTTTCTTGGCCTTGAGCCGGACATAGAACTCGTGCAGTGTTAACGGCGACAAAACCGCCATAAGCAACGGCTGAGAATTCCTCAGAATCACCGAAGAGACCCCACCCCCGGCGAATCAAGGGACCCAAACTGCCCGTCGGAGGTGCCCAGGATGTTGGGGTGAGGAAATGCTGGACATCAGGAAAGCCACGTATTCCTTGACCAGACCAGGGCGGTGGACCTGGAACGCATCGCTGGGCACCCAGGGACACTGCCGGAAAGAGCGTACCGCCCCGTTCAGGAAGGTTTGCTACGTATGCTCTCGCG
>JBFMCJ010000721.1 GCA_040754675.1 Bacillota bacterium | reverse complement strand
GGTGGCGCTCCGGCCGCATCTCGCACCTTCATGAAGCGTCGCGCCGGCTCGAAGAGGCCGTCGCCTCCATGGCGGACTGAGACGGTGAGCCAAAGCGCCGCGAGGCGCCCAGGTCGTGACGCCCCGGCAATGGCTGGAGCATAGGCGCAGGCCGGCACGCAGCCCTCCGTCCTCCCCTGCCCGCCCCCGAACAAAAGCTGACACGCGGGTGTCAGGGTTGGGGTGCGACACTACCTCCTGGAGCGACCCCACCGGGGCCCTCCTGAGGAGGGAGACTGCGATGCTGGAGCTACCCCCCCACGCGTGGCTGACCACCGCTGTCTATGCACGCCACCGGCAGGCGCTGGGAGCAGCCGACGAGGCGCTGCACGAACTGGTCGTCATCCGCGAGTTGCGCCGGGACGAGTGGGCATACCTGATACGCCTCGCAACCGCCAGGCCCCGAGTGCGACTGGCCGAGCGGCTCCGGGCACTCGCCCGTGGGTTGCTGGACCTGCCTGCGCGGCGTTCTCGCCAGAAGGAGTCGCGCGCCCGGGGGCGAACGTCTATTCCGGGTGATCCCGTTGAACCGGACGGAACGCCTCGCAGCCATTACGCTTTACCTGCTCGCACGGCGGAGGGCGACGGCCTCTGACATCGCCCGCACGTTCGAGATCAGCGAGCGCACGGTTTACCGCGACCTGCAGGCGCTCGGGGAGGGCGGTCTGCCGCTCATCGCCCTCCCCGGGGCCGGGGGCGGCTACGAGCTCCCGCCCGATTACCGCCTCATGCCGCTCACGCTGACGCCCGACGAGGCCGTGGCGCTTTGGACGGCGGTTCAGGCGTTCGCCGCCGCCGACCACCCGCTGCGGGAGGCGGCACGGGGGGCGTGGCTGCGGGTTCACGCGGCGCTGCCGGATGATCTGCGCCGGCACATCGTGGACATTGGCAGCGGCGTGGACGTCAGCCGCATGTTCCCCGAGGTGCGGGTGGGCCAGGCGATCTTTGCCACCATGGTGCGGGGCTTGAGGGAGCGGCGGCAGATTCACATCCGCTACCACGTGCCGGCGACCGGGGAGTCGACCGAGCGCACCATCGACGTTTATGGGCTTGCGTGCGTGCGGGGGCGGTGGTATGCGCCGGCGTTCTGCCACCTGCGGGGCGGGCTGCGGTCGTTCCGGCTGGACCGCGTGGTGGATGCGCAATTGCTCGACACTCGCTACGTGCTGCACCGGGCCTTCGACCTGGCCCGGTGGGTGGAGCAGCTGTTCACGTTCGAGCAGGAGGGGGCCGAGCGCGTTCAGGTGCGGGTGCGCTTTTCGCCAAGGGCGGCCAGGCGCGTGGTGGACGACCGGTTCTTCCGGGAGTTCTTGCAGCGGGTGGATGGCGGCGGGTTTGAGGCGGCATTTCGTCTCCCGGTGAGCGAACTCGAGTTTTACGCCGAACTGACTCTCGGCTACGCGGGCGGGGCGGAAGTGCTCGAACCGCCCGAACTGCGCAGGCAGGTGGCCAGCCTGGCACAGCGGCTGGCGGACATTCACGCTGAGCAAGCGCGCGCCGGGATCGAACCCGAGGCCGAACCCGGGGCCGGGGTCTGAGGCGGCCACGCCGCAGCCGGCGCAGGAAACGCGCCCCGTTGCAGGAACCTGTGCAGCGTGGTCAGCCCCTGGACTCTTCTTGCCCTGGAGCCTGTGCCGTCACGCCCTGCCGGGCCGGGGCGCCCGGCGTTGCGCTTTGTAACATGCGCGCTGGCTGCGGTGGGGGGGCGGGTTGTTGCCCCAGTCGCCCCCGGGGCCACACCCCCCCCCCCCGAAAAAACC
>JBFMCJ010000720.1 GCA_040754675.1 Bacillota bacterium | reverse complement strand
CTGGACCTTCCACTCGATGGAGGCGGACGCCTCAAGACCGGCCTGCTGTGCAGGCGCAGCCTGAGGGGGAGCGGCATATACGGGTACCACGGCCATGACTACCAGTGCTGCAACCAACCCGATGCACCATCTTCGTGCTGAGGTCATCACAGCATACCCCCTTCTTCAGGAGTGTTTCGGCGAGATGCTGGCAGTTGGGTCGGTGCGGCGTACGTTGCACCTGTCGCTCAGGGAATGGGAATTGCACCCATGCCAAGCGCCGGCCACGCAGAAGCTGCTGGCGCCAACGTGGCAGCCGCTGCGTGAGAGCCAGATACGCCACGGCGGGGCACACGAGACCTGGGCCGGCGGGCTGAGACCGCTCAAGAAGAGAAGGGGCTGCACCACGCAGCCCCCTGTACGGGGTCGAGCCAGGTGAGCGTGTGGCACCGGTGGCCCGGTCAGGCCCGGAACGTGCCGCCGTCCCGCTCGTACCCGAGTCCCGCCGCGGCGGGCACGCCCTGGTAGAACTGGCGCACTCTCTGAATCTCTGCGTGGTCGGCCTTTCCCGACGCCAGATACCAACCCTTCTGCTCCAGCAGCCGGTAGAGTTCCCACTGGGCTGCCTCGCAGGACTGGCGCATCTGCATGAAGGTGTTGCGCAGGTTCGCATCCGAGCACTCGATGGCGGCCTTCGTCAGCTCCACCGCCTGATGTTTCAGCATGTCCAGGCAGTCCGAGCCCATCTCCCTGTCCTGGAAGGGCATGGAGATCTCTCCTTTCAGCTCGAGAAGAATCGGGCGGCCTGCAGCCCGGCCCAAACTTAGCCCAGAAAGCCCATGAGCTTCTGGACGTTCTGGTTGCAGAGGCTGGCCAGGTGCTGGAAGTGGTTCTTGAGTTCGGGGTCAAGGCAGTGCTGCGCGTAATGGTTTAGTTTGTCGACGCACAGCCGCTGTTCCCCGATCATGTGGCGAAGCGTGTCCAGCTCCATCATGGTGAGGTGAGCCATCCGTCTTGCCTCCTTTCTTGTGGCATGACGCCGACGGTAGTATGCGCCGGGCCGCGGAGCAGCTTGCGCCCGGTGGCGGCCGGGCCCGACGAAGAGGCTGTCCAGCCCCAACGCCCGTCATGGGGTGGAAAGGGCGGCCCGACATGAATCGTTGGGGCGTGGGGAATGCTCGCGGAAGGGCAAGGCAGTTGCCCGGAGGCTCGCATGATTCAGGTGGGTACCTGGCAGCAGCATCGAAAGCCGGTAGAACAGCGGCTGCGCGACCTCGCTCGGCTCATGGAGGGGCGCGGATTCCCGGTGGAGGTCGGGGAGTGGTCGGCCGGTGGGTACGTCTTTTTCGTTTGCCGCAGCGGTGGACAGGATCCGCACGGCGCCGCCCTTACGCCCATCCTGCGGTCGCAGCTCGCCACGGCGGTGGGGGAGGCCGTCGTGGGCCCCCTGACCGACCGGTGGCTGGAGCATCGCCTCACGGTGGAAGCCTATAACCGCCGCTACCCACTGACTCCCTCCATCCGCAACCGGGGGGTCGTGATGGCCCGCCAGCTGGTGGAAGCGCCGCCGGCCGACCAGATCTCGGCCAACGGCGCTGCTGCGGCGCCGCCCGCCTTCGCTGCGTCAGAGGCGTCGGGACAGGGGGCTCCGGGCGCGGGTGCGCTTGGGGGAACCGTGCTCACCACGAATCTGCTGCGCTGGC
Source organism: Bacillota bacterium (assembly GCA_040754675.1). NCBI lineage: Bacteria > Bacillati > Bacillota > Bacillota bacterium. The sequence continues at coordinate 117 of JBFMCJ010000720.1, read as the reverse complement.
AGGCCCGCCTCTCCCGCCAGTTCGTCGAAGCCCTGGCGGCTCGGCCCCAGGGCACGGTGATCGAGTCCGTGGTGTGGTTCCACTCGCCGTCTTACATGGGCGCCCTCAAGCGGGCGG
>JBFMCJ010000719.1 GCA_040754675.1 Bacillota bacterium | reverse complement strand
GGTGCCGGTACCTCCACCCTGGTGCCCGTTCCCGTTGGCGGCGGCCACCTGGCGGTGGTCCACGTGCACCTCGCCCAACGCATCGCGCCTGCGGCGGCGGCCTCCGCGGCAGGGAAGGCACGGGCTCTCAGGGGCTGGCCACGGTGCCACCCATCGATGCGCGGATCGCCCTCATCTCAGCCCTTAAGGTTATCTAAGAGATCCCAACTGGCACCCGCCGGTGGCTCCAGGCAAAACGCCACCACTCGCCAGCCCACTCGCGGCGAAAGCGGCGATTGCCCCGCTGGCGGGTACCCGGTCAATTCTCCCCCACCGGCCGGTTAGCTCCGTCAGGTCCCAGGCTTCCTCTACGCGCGAAGCCCAGCTCCCGCCGGCCGGCCGGACCCTCGTCTCTCTCCCTCGGTGCCCCCGATCCGGGGGCGACGTCTCCGCCGGAGGGAATCCCCGGGGGCCTGCGGCCTGGTGCCGCCGCCCGTCGGTTCTGCACCCGTCCGGCGCTCACCATGGGGCGCCTCCGCGCGTACCCGCGTGCGAAGGGGTGGCGCGACTCCCGGGAAACCTTCCCCGCCCCCTGCGCCTTCGCTCTCTGCCCGGCGGCCGTGCCTGCCGTCGGGCCACCCCGACACCGCAGCCGCAGGACCGGACCCGCGGGCACGGTGCCAGCGGCACTCTCCCAGCAGGCCCAGCGGTTGCAGTACCCTCTTCTCCCTCGAACCCCCAGGCGACCCCCGGGGGTCAAACAACCTCATAGACATTTGTATCATATGCGATCCGTGACGTCAATTGCCAACCTTGAGCTTCAGCGAATTCGGCCAAAGCAGACTCCACGCGGCCTCCATCCTCCCGGGCAGCCTGCGAATTGGCCCCACAGAAAACGGAAAGGGCGGGCTGAGGCCCCTCCCGCCCGCCCCTGACCGGTTGCGGTCAGAGGCCCAAGTGCCTGGGCTGTACCGGCTCGTCCTTCAACGCCGCCAGCGTCACCGCGCGGTCCACCATGTTCCTGATCTCGGCGGGACTCTTGCCTTCGGTGAGGTCCGCCAGGCGCTCCAGGGAGGACCGGTCAAACTCGTCCCAGCCCGGCCTGTCCCGCAGGAACATCTCGAGCAGCTTCAGCCGCGCCTGCCGGTCGGGAAGCCCGATCCGGATTATGCGGTCAAACCGTCCGGGTCGCACCAGCGCCTCGTCCAGGATGTCCGCCCGGTTGGTGGCCGCCAGCACGAACACGCCGGCGCGATCCTCAAACCCGTCGAGCTCCTGCAAGAGTATGTCCAGCAGGACGTCGTGGGGCCGGTTGAGGTGCGAACCGTCGCGCCTGCGGCCGATGGCGTCGATCTCGTCCAGGAACAGGATGCACGGCCTGTTCTGCCGGGCCCAGTGGAACACCTCGTGCAGGTTACGCTCGGACTGGCCCACATATGGGCCCAGCAGGTGCGCTGTGTTGACGCTCCTGAAGGCACAGCCGAAATACCGCGCCGCCGCACGGGCCAGCGACGTCTTGCCCGTGCCCGGCGGACCTACCAGCAAGAGCCCGCGGTCAGGCCGCAGCCGGTACTTCTTCACCCGGTCAGGGTGGAGCACGGGCAGCTCGAGGGCCAGCTTGAGGGCCCCGATCGGCTCGTCGAGCCCCACCAGCCCGTCGAACGCACGCCGGTCGCGCCCCCTGCGGGGCACGGTTTCCCCGGCGGGCTCGGCAGGCGGGGCGGGCGCCGGTGCCCGGGTCCGCGCGGTCCGGCGCCCGAGCCTGGGCTGGGTCGCACCCGGCAGCGCCGCCCACAGCGTGAACCGGCCGAAGAACAGGGCCCCCAC
>JBFMCJ010000718.1 GCA_040754675.1 Bacillota bacterium | reverse complement strand
TACCAGCAGGTTGGCTGGTCGGAGATGAAGGACAAGGTGGCCGTGGCTATCGCCGGTGGTTCGCCACCGGACGTGGTGCGGGTGAGCTCGGCTTGGGGCGACCTGGTAGCCGACCAGGGCATGTTGCTGGATCTGCGGCCATACATCGAGCGCAACGAGCAGCAGTACCGGTTTAGCGAATTCTACCCGGCGTCCGTAGCGCTTTGGACGGACAGCAAGGGGCGGGTTTACGCCTTCGGCAACGACCTGGACATGATGGGCCTGTTCTTCAACGCCGAGCTTTTCGACGAGGCAGGCGTCGAGCGGCCCTACCAGTACAACTGGGACCAGTGGCTGGAGGCAGCCCAGAAGCTCACCCGGGACCTGGACGGTGATGGGAAGCCCGACCAGTACGGTTTCACCAACTGGTGGTTCCACTACATCACCCTGGTCTGGGCCAACGGTGGCTCCATCTTCACGCCAGACCTGAGGCGTTCGGCACTGGGCTCGCCCGAGGCGCGGGAGGCGCTCAACTTCTACCGCCGCTTCTTCGAGCTCAACACGGTGGCCACGTTCGACCTTTCCAAGGCCGCCGGCTACCCCCACTCCGCAGCGCACTTCAAGGCCGGCAAGGTCGCCATGGCGCCGGCTGGCTCGTGGATGCCCAACTACTGGGTATGGGACGCTCAGAAGAACCAGTACAATTTCGACTTCGACGTGGCCCACATGCCCCTCAGCTACCGCGGCGGCCGCGCCACCAGCCTGGAGGGGTCCGGCTATGCCATCCCGGTGAACGCCGCCAACAAGGAAGATGCGTTCCAGTTCCTGGCGTTCATCACGTCGAACGAGTGGCAGTCTGAGTTCGTCACCGCTGCCTTCCCGTCCAGGCGCCCGGTCGCCGAGAAGGCATTTGCCGGCCCGCAGGTGCCGGAGAACCGGGCGGTGTTCCTGGAGATTGCGACGTACGCCCGACCGTTCCCCAAGGGCGTGGAGTGGCAGGGCCGCACGAAGGGCGTCGTGCTGCAGAACCTCGGGCAGTTTCTCACCGGCCAGAAAGGCCTCGAGGAGGTCCTGACCACCATCGACGAACAACTCCAGCCGCTGCTGGCGGAGCTGGCTGCGACCCGCAAGTAACGGGACGGCCTCAGGGGCGTGACGGACACCTCGTCCCCGGGTCCGTGAGGCGGGCCGGCAGGAGCCAGGTAGGAGCCCGAACGGGCTCCTACCTTTTCTCCGCCGGGGGGAACGGCGTGGCCGTGGGAGCCCTGCGGGCCATCCTGCTCATGTGCCTCGGCGCTCATCAAACGGCTGTGCGACGAGACGGAGTCGAAGTCAAATCCGAACGAAGCAAATGTCGTCGAAGCTTACCCGCTCTGTCCGCCTCGCGGCGTTGAGTTGAAGGGCCTCTTCCCCAACCGCCTCCAGCACTCCGTGCAGCACAGGCACCGTCCCCGTGCGAACGGTTGCCACCACAACGCCCCGACCGACGAAATCCTTCATCTTGAGCCGGAGGGGGAGCCCGAAGAAGAGGTTCATCAGCGCCCCGTCCGCCGAGACCACCTCTCCGAAGCGAAGGATTAACCTGCGCCTGAGGGAGGGGTCGATGTTAAGGAGAGCTTGCCGGTGCTCCTGGGGAGCGGGCCTTTTCCCACCCACTTTCCTGCGAATCGAGCAGAGCGAGCGGTAGGGTATGAGGATGAGCCTCCTCCCGACCTTCAGCTCGAGGAAGTCTCTTCCCGCCATTCCGACTCTGCCGGCAAGAAGCTGATGCCCCTGCCGGCACGCTAGGGTGACCCGCACCTTCTGGCCGAGCAGTTGCTGAAGGGG
>JBFMCJ010000717.1 GCA_040754675.1 Bacillota bacterium | reverse complement strand
ATGCGCAGCGCTTCGGCTATGTTGGTAAAGCCAGCGAGCCGCAAAAGACTGATGGCCAGGTTGCGCAGCGTGGCCAGGACGCGTGGGCCCGAACCCTTGCGCACCTGAGAGCGGTCCTCGTCGTAAGTGACGTCCCGCACCCAGTGCAGGCGGTTCTCAATGTGCCAGTGCCCCCGGGAGAGATCCAGGAGCCGCTTGGGCGGTGCTGCCTCCGCGGACAGGCTGGTAACGCCATACACCGTTTCCCGACGGAGATTCCCTCCCTGCAGGTCGGTGGTTATCCTGTCGATGCGAAAGACCTGCGCGGCATAGGGGAAGTTGAGGTACCCCTGAAGTACGCTGCTGGCCCGCACCGTGCGGATCTCGATGCGCCCGTGCCCCTTGTCGAGGTCACGGTACGGAGGGGGAAAAATCATCGTCGGAGATCAGCTTGATGTCACTCAGCATGGTGGGCTGGTTGGCCTTCACTGTGAAGAGGTAGTCCGCGCCCTTTTCCTCCACCAGGTAGCGGGCCAGATCCTCATGGGCGTGCATCGCGTCGGCAGTGACCACCTTGCCCTCAAGGTCCACGGGCTCAAGGAGTGGCTTCACTGCCGGGATCTCGTTGCTCTTCTCATCCACTTCCCGCTGGGCGACTACCACGCCCTCCTTGTGGACCAGGGCCGCCATGAGATGAACCCGCCCACCTCCGGGCCTCCTGGCGCCCCGGAGCGTCTTGCCGTCCACCGCCACCGCCTCTGCCGGCACCTGCTTCGCCAACCACTGCCCCAGCAACCGGTCGAGAAGATCGGGATCGATGGACTGCAGGGCGCGACGTATGGTGGGCTCACTGGGCGGGATGTACCGGCGCTTGACCGGGTGAAACCGGCAGCCAAGGCGTCTCAAGAGTTCCTGGGGCAACTGCGCCGCCCACTGCCCGATGGCCAGGAAACTCCGCGCCCCGGCCAGGCAGGCGCACACCGCCACCGCCAGGATGGAAACCTGGCTGTGCCGTATCCCCCGCCGTTTGCGAGGATCCGGCAACTGCGCCAGCACATCCAGCAGACCGCCCTCCTGCTCGATCGCCAGCGCGTTGAGATCAATCATTGCCTTCCCTCCCCTCAGCAGGGGCGGATCAAAGGGTGCGGCCAGCAGTTGCCGGGCCGCCGGGTGCAAGGGGCGGACCCATATGGTCTTGGGCTGGCCGTGGAAGTAGTACTGCCCGCTTGACCGCCCGTATCCTCTGCTTTCGCCCAGCCTGATCCAGCCTGCTGCGCGGTAGCACGTCCCCGCGAACCGGGTGTGATCGACAAAGGTTTCCGCCAGGAGGATCGGGTGGCCGAAGATGGCCTGCCAGTCCCCGGAGAGGCGGCGCACGTTCAGCGCCAGCACCTTGGAAGCCAGGTTCTTCACCCGCACCCCGGGCAGGATCAAGAAACGCTGGTTGTTGGCGAGGAAACGCAGCCGTCGCCACCTTTGTTCCGGTGACCACCCGATCCACTGGTCGCGGGGGCCGCAGGCGAAGGCAGCCGAGCCCCAGCCCACCAGCGCCACGGGAGCGCCGTCCAACAGCGCCACGTATTTCAGCGACTCGCCCGTCAACTGCCGGAAGCCCAAGTAGTGGTGGGCGGCCATCAAATCGTCCCAAGCCCGCTCCTCTTGGGCGAGGATCGGCCGCACTACCAGGGAGCCCAGGTCCTGCGGCGTCACCTCGCGTGTGAGCTGACCAGGGACTGCCGTCCGCGGGGCGTGCTCGTTCATGTCCCGATGGTATCACAGCGGAGCGGAAAGCGCCAGTCCCCCTGTTCAAGCGATTGGGTTACTTACA
>JBFMCJ010000716.1 GCA_040754675.1 Bacillota bacterium | reverse complement strand
GGCGGTGGAGGTGGTCGGGACGCCGCCGCCGGAGGCGGCACAGGTGCGCCAGGTGCTGGCACGTTTCGGCGTGCGGCCGGGGGCCTGGAAAGGCCAGATCGACCCGGGCCGGGTCGAGGACGGGCTTCTTCGCGTGCTGCCGGATCTTGCGTGGGCCGAGGTACAGGTCGTGGGCAGCGTGGCGCGGGTGGAGGTGCGGCCCCGGCGGGATGAACAGCGCCGGGATCTGGCTCCCGGTGACGTGGTGGCCGCGGTGGACGGACTCGTCACCCAGGTCATCCCGGCCGCAGGGTGGCCTGTGGTGCAGCCCGGTGACGTGGTGCGCCGAGGACAGGTCCTCATCAGCGGGCGGCCGCCCCTTTCGGCACCGCCGGACGCCCGCCCCGTTCGGGCGGCAGGGGTGGTCTACGCCCGGATTTGGGCCGAGGGGTTCGCGGAGACGGGGCTGGAGATGCGCCTCGATCGCCCCTCCGGACGCCTGGCGTGGGGTATATTGGTGACGGCGGGTCCGTGGCAGATGCGGTTGGGGGCGGTGGAGCCGCCGTTTCGCCGCTTCCGGACGGAGGTGATCCACCGCCGGCCGCCCGGGCCCCTCACGGTCCTGCCGCTTTCGTGGGATCGCATCGTGCACGAGGAACTGGAATCCCAGGTCTTTCCTCTCGACGTGCAGGGGGCGCGTCGGATCGCCGAAGAACGCGCCCTGGAGCAGGCGGCCTCGGCCCTCGGCCTCTCTCCGGACGTGCTGGAGCGCCGGGTGAACACCTGGGAGGAGGAGACGGGCGGCGGCCAGCGGCTGATCCGGAGCCGGGCCGTCATCGAGGCGGTTCAGAATATTGCGACGTTCTTGCCGTACCCGGAGCCGTCTCCTTCACCTGCTCCCCCGTCACCGTCCCCCTGAAAGGGTGCGGCGCAGGCGCCGGCCCCCGGCACACTGGTCTTCCCGGTCGGGCCGCACTATACTGGACATGAATTTGGGGGCGAACGGGGGTCCAGGTGGTTGCGAGCCCTATCGGGGAGCAGAGGTGGCACGGGGGAGGCGGGCCGTAGTCCGGCATCTGGCAGCGCAGCGCCCGAATGGGCGCCTGCGCGGCGGGAATGGGGCACCAAGACCCTGGCCGGCCGCCTCGCGTCGTCCCTCAAAGCCCCCTGGCTGCGATCCCTCACGCACCCGGTCGCGGTGGTCGTTGCCACGTGGGGTCTCCTTGTCGTCCTGTTTGTGCCCGCCGTCACACAGCCGGCCGTTCACGTGGTACCGGGCCAGGTCAGCCCCGTTGAGGTCACGGCGCCGCGTACCATCGAGAACCGGTACCGGACGGCCCAGCTCCAGGACGAAGCGGTCAAGGAGGTGCTGCGCCGGGCGGCGGAGGACCCGGCCAACTACTCCATCGACCCGACGGCATCCGTACAGGCCGGCGATCGCGTGCGCCAGGCCATGTCGGTCCTCCGGGCGGAGCGCGCAAAGCTCTGGGGCACGGAGAACGGCGGCGGTGGGAGCAGCAGCGACGGTGCCAATGGTAGCAAGCCCGTCAAGCCCCCTTCGTCAACCGCGGTAGCCAACCGCGCCGGCGAGGTGCGCCAGCTCATCCTGGCGCAAGCCAATCTGGTGGTCCCTTCCTCGGCGGTCCAGGCCGCGCTGCGGCTTTCCCCCGGGTCTTTCGACCAGGCGGCGGACGCCGCCCCGGCCGTGGTCGAGCGGGTCATGGGTTCCACGCGCATCGGGCCGGACGGGGTGGGCGAAGCGCGGGCACGCTTGGCGGCCGAGGTGGACCGGCTCAACGTCCCGGACGATGCAAAGGCTTTGGCGACGGCGTTTGCCTCGGCGGCA
>JBFMCJ010000715.1 GCA_040754675.1 Bacillota bacterium | reverse complement strand
TGACGCGGCGTTTCATGAGGTGATTGGCCGAATCCGGGCCAGGTAGTGATCCCGGGCTGCAAGCAGGACCCGGGCGGCAAGTTGGCGCTGGGGATTCGCCCGGCCGCGGAGTGGGCGGGTTGGCGAGAGCATGGAGACCGAAGGGAGAGTGCCCGCAGGCAAACCGGATCTGGAGGCGGCGAACCTCCGGGTGTACCCGGCGCGCCCCGACGAGATACCCGATGAGACCGACGGCTGGGATGTGTGGTGGACGCCCGGTCTTGGGCTGGTCAGGACACCTCCGGGCTGGGTTTTCCTGCCGCGCGGAGAGCACTTCGTCACGCGCAAGGTGAAGGAATGGGGGCGCTACTGGCCGGTGGTGCGGCTCCGCCCCGGGCACACGGAGACCCTGGGTTTGCTGGCCCCCGAGGAAGCGGTTGCCGAGGCCCGCAGGCTGGCGGAGAAGACGGAGGAGGTTCGCGGGCGGCGCCGTGCTGCGTCGGCCAGGGTGCGGGAGAAGGCGGAGGAGCGGTACGGGCGGCAGTTGGAGCAGGCGATTCTGGCTTACCTGGACTTCGCCCCGGAGCACGCTGCTCTGGCCGAAGAGATCGCCCGGGGTGCGGCTGCCCGGGCGGCGGTGGTGGGGAGCGGCCGCGTAGGGCGGACGAGGAAGCTCACGTTGGAGGAGAAGACGGCGCTGGCTGCCAGGGCCTGGATTCGCCACCGGTACACGCGGTACTATGAGATGCTGGAGCAAACGTTTGCCGAGGATTCTACCGCGACATCAAGGCGGCGCCTCAGCATGAGGTGGAATGAGTTCCTGGAACACCACCAGCGTGCCAGTGGCGCTGTGGAGCCGGGCGCATCGGCGGAAGGAGGGCGGTGAAATCGCCGCAAGATTTGGTTGCCCGTCCTGCCTGCCGTGCCCGAGGAGAAGGCCGTGCACGGTGCCGGTGTTGTCTGGACGTTGCAGGGAGGCCCCTTTGGCCGGGCCCGGGTCAGCGCCTGGGAAGGCAGGGCGGCGGCCGGTGTGCGTGCGAGTTATCCACACAATCCACACTCTGCACAGGGGGTGCGTGCGCAACCGGCGTGTCTTCAACCTGTTGGCGGTGGTGGTGTGATGGAGCCGGGGCAGTGCCGACGACGCGCAGCAGCCTTCGGTATTTGGGCCGGAGAGTGCGGGAGGCCACCCGGGGCGGGTTGGATGGGAGCAACGTGCGAATTTCTGCGAGGGCCTGCGGTCGTGCCCAAAGCCCCCGCCGGCTGGTTTTGCTTCCCGCCCCGGGCGGCCACGCCTTGATTCGACACGGGGTGGCACCGGTCCTGTGTGGGTGAGCAGCCGGGTTGGCGGACGTGGGCACGGGGCTGCGCGTATTGGCGGGCGTGTTTGCGGACCCGTGAGCAGCGGGCTGCGGGGTGCACGCGGACCCGGAAAGGCCATCGACCGATGATTGCCGGGACGCCGTGCGCAGTTGTCCCTCTGGGGGCTAGTATGCCCTTTGCCCGGGACCAGGGACCTGTAGACAGATGCGAATCCTGCGTTGGGCGGGCTAGACGGGGGAGGGAGCGACCGTGGCAGACGATCTCCTGTCGCGAGCCCTCGATGAGGTTCCCGTGTTGGTGCGCGCCTGCTGCCTGCTGGAAGCGGCGAAGAGCGGCGCGGACGAGGACGTTTCCAGGGCCCTTGCGGCGCTGAGGGAGGCTGCTGTTTCGGCTGCGGGCGCGGCCAGAGCCCTGGAGTTATGGGCGGAGCGGGCGGGGCTGAGGAAGTCGGGCTAAGCCCGAGCTTTACCTTCCGGACCGGGCTTGGTTGGAGGATCCGGGGCGGCGGAGAGGCTCGGGCGCGTG
>JBFMCJ010000714.1 GCA_040754675.1 Bacillota bacterium | reverse complement strand
GATCTCTACCGCCATGTCCGTGAGGATGACGGGTCCCTGTTCATCCACGTAGTTTGGCGCTCCGGAGGGGTGAGCCGCGTGTTGTCGGGGTACTTCCCCAAGGCGGTCCGCTCCCTGGCCGACGAGCAAGCGTTGCTGCGGATGGCCGAGTCCTGTAGGTAGCCTCCCGGGACGGTGGCAGTCGGGCTGAGCCAGGACCGACCACCTCACGACCAGGTCGTGGTGGGCTACCGCCAGTTCGGCAGGCCGAGACAGACTGTGCTCGCCGTAGTACTGGTCGACGGCAACCTGCCGCGCGAGGTAGAGAGGGGTCAACCGTGGCCGGTGTTCTGGCACAGGTGTCGCCGTCGGGGCCTTAAGCCCGTTGAGCACGGCCCGAAAGGCCGATTGAGATTACTTGGTTCGCATGAACACCTGGAGGTAGGTGAGAAAGAGTGCAGCGGCGCCTGGTGACTCCGGTTGCGGTCGTCGCGGGCCTGCTCTGGGGTGCTTCTCCTCTCCTGTTCTTCACGCAGGAAGGCTACGTGCAGGGTCTGGTGGACCTATTGCGCACCCGGCCGGTATCGGCAGTTGCCGACCTCTTAGAGGCGGACCACGTGGTACCGTGGATATGGCTGATGTTCGTACCCAAGGCCATCAGCACAGACGCACTGGTGTGGACGGTTGGGCTAGGGCTCTGGCTGCCCAACCGCGAGGGCTGGCCGGGCTCTGCACTGGCGGCTTTCCTGTCCCAACGACCGGTTGTGGGCGAGATCATGCTCACCTTGAGCGATCTCCTTGCTGGGGTTTTGCTTTCTCTAGGCCTTGTCGCTTTCGCGCGCTGGTTCATGGGACTCATCGAACCTGGTGATTGATGGCAGAGAAGGTGGGCCTGGTAACACGCTCGCTGAACCTGGTTGCGCGGGAACGCGGCGCGGCTCGCAAACGCGGTGCGATTCGCCCAACCCGGGAATCTGCGCTACTTGGCCTGCTAAAGGCATCGTCCAGACTCTGGGGCCGTGGTCAAAAGCCGTCACTCACGACGCCGCCAGGGTGGCGGTAAGGGTGCACGCGGCATGTGTTTCTTTGTCCGTCGTGCTGGGGTCGTGTTGGAGCTGGTACCGCTGAGGCGAGCGGGGATACCGGCGGCTTGCCGGGGAGAGACATTGCTAGGCGTGGGATTCTAGCGAGGGGTCGCTGTCCGTAGTTCGCCTTTCACTTCGCACAGGACGACCTCTGCGAACTGGAGGGTCCCGCCCGGGGGTGTAAGGGCGGCGGGAAGGGTCCCTAAGGCTCGTTTTTCGGTTCGCATAAGGACTTCGCTTTTTGCGGGACAGGGCCCCGTTTGCGGGTTGGGTTCCGGGAGTGCTGTGCGGTACCCCGGGCCGTTCCTGCCGCCGTGCCTTGACAGCAGAATACGGTCCGCGGGCCGCGGCGGGGACCCGGCCGGGCGGGGCTCCGGAGCGCCGGACGGGAGGAGGTGATTTTCGTGGCCGTGGCGCTCGTGCGGGAGGTGGCCGGTGTGCTGGCCTCGTTCGGGGCCGCCCTCCGTTCCCGCGGCCTGTCGGAGAAGAGCGTGGTCTCCTACCTCGGGCAGGTCAGGCGGTTTGCGGCGTGGTACGAGGGAGCCTGCGGCCAGTTCGACCCCGCGGCGGTGAGCCAGCTTGACGTGGCGGAGTACCGCCGGTGGATGCAGGCCAAGGGCTGCAAGCCCGCCACTGTGAACCTGGCGCTGGTGGCTCTCGGGCGGTTTTTCTCCTGGGCTGTGGAGGAGGGGATCTGTTCCTTTGACCCGGCTGCGGGCGTCAAGCGTGTGCCCGAGCAGGTCCCGGGTCCGAGGTGGCTTGACT
>JBFMCJ010000713.1 GCA_040754675.1 Bacillota bacterium | reverse complement strand
GGGCTGCTGGTCGCTTACCTGGGATTGTCAGCGTTCGTGACGACCCTCGCCACGATGACGGCGTTCCGCGGCTTGGCCCTGTGGTACACGGACGGCGCCACCGTCTTTGGCCTGCCCGACCGCTTCCTGGTGGTGGGGCAGGGGGCGGTGGGAGCCATCCCGGTTCCGGTGCTGCTGATGGCGGCGGCGCTGTTGGCGAGTTGGGCCGTGCTCACTCATACCACCACCGGGCGGCGCTGGTATGCGGTGGGCGGCAACCCCGAGGCGGCCTACCTGTCCGGGGTCAACGTGCGGCGAATGAGGTTTGCGGCGTTCGTCATCTCAGGGATGGGCGCGGCGGTGGCGGGCATCGTCCTGACAAGCCGCCTCGCCTCGGCCCACCCCCTGGCCGGCGAGCCGTTCATGCTCACATCCATCGCCGCCGTGTTCCTCGGGATGACCATGTTCAAGGAGGGGCAGCCCAACGTCCCCGGTTCGACCGTGGGCGTCCTGATTCTCGGTACGCTGAGCAACGGCCTCAACATCCTGCAGGTCAACACCTACATCCAGGACGTGCTCACCGGCTTCATCATCGTCGCGGCCGTCCTGGTGTCCCGACTGGCGGGGAACCGCACGTGAGCCCTCGGATGCCTTCCCTGGCGGATGCCTTCGCCCGAGCCCGCCAGGAGTCACGCCTGGCCCTGATCGGGTATCTCCCGGCGGGCTTCCCGGAACCCTCGCGCTTTGCGGCGGCGGTGCGGGCGGCGGCTGCCAGCGGGTTGGACGTGCTGGAACTGGGGCTGCCGGTTCCGGCCCCCCACCTCGACGGCCCCATCATCCGCTCAGCCTTAAAGGTCCAGCGGTCGCTCGGCATCGACTTCCACGAGGCGCTTCGCCTGGGCGCGGCCGTGCGCCGGGCGGCAAAGCTTCCCGTTGTGGCCATGGGGTATGCGGCTCAGCTCGAACCGGGCACAGACCCGGCCCGGGCGGCGGGCGAAGCCGCTCGCCACATCGCAGCCGCCGGGCTGGACGGCGTGCTCTTCCCCGACTTGAGCCATGAGGCATTCGCCGCGCTTGCAGCGCACGCCGCCTCCTCGGGCATCGCGGCGGTGGGCTTCATCCGGCCGGAAGACACGACAGAAGGCGTGGAGAGCGTGCTGGCGGCCTGCGCCCGCCTCGACGGGACATTCGTCTACGTTCAGAGTTGCGCGCCCCAGACCGGGGGCCCGGTGGACCTTGCGGCCACAGCCCGCCTTGTTCGTCACGTGGTGGAAGCCCGGGGCAACCAGGCGCTTCCCGTTGCGGTCGGCTTTGGGATTCAGACCCCGGAACACGTGGCGTACCTTCGGAAGCTCGGCGTAGAGGGCGTGATTGTGGGCACCGCCCTGGTCGAAGCGGCCGAGGGAAGCAGCCAGGCGGTTGGCCAGACGGTGGCGGCGCTGGCCCGCGCCGCACGGGGGTGAACATCGTGGTAGAGGACGTTATCGCCGCCCTTGACATCGGGACCACAGCGGTCAAAGCGGCTCTGGTCAGGGGAGACGGGCTTATTGTCGAGACCGCCTCCCGGTCGTACGGTATCGAGACGGGCCCGGGAGGCGTCATGGAACAGCGCCCCGAGGCCTGGTGGGTGGCGGCGTGCGAGGCCATGCGGGCATGCCACCCGGAACGCTTTGCCGTCGCGGCGCTCGGGCTCAGCGGGCAGATGCAGGATCTGATTGCCGTCGCCCCTTCCGGGCCGCTTCGCCCGGCCATCCTTTATGCGGACACCCGGGCGGCCCAGGAGGCCGCCCAGGTGGAACAGGTTTGGGGAGCGGAGCGGTGGCAAGCGACGACCGGCAATCTGCAGGACGCTTCCAG
>JBFMCJ010000712.1 GCA_040754675.1 Bacillota bacterium | reverse complement strand
CATCCCCCTGGTATAATGCATGCGAACCGATGTACGAAGGTGGGCCCGGCGCAGGGTGTGTTCGAGCGCAAGTGGCGGGTGTGGTGGCGTGAAGGTGACCTTTGAGACGAGAATCAAAGACAGGTCTTTGTATCCCCTGCTGGAGGCCTTTGCCGTCCTCTTTGGCCGCGTCGAGCGGGCCCTCTTCCGAGACCATTACGTGCGGGGTGAGCCCCTGGCCGACTGCAAGCGCCGTTACCTTGGTGCGTTTGGCATCACCGCCCGCATGTTCAACGCTGTGGCCTCGGTACTCGGGGGCAAGGTGAAGGCCGCCCGCGAAGCTCAAAAGAGGCATGCCAGCAGGCTGAAAGCCGAGGTCCGCGCGCTGGGGGAATCCCTGGCCGGCCTCAAGGAGCGGCTGGAGCAGGCGGAAGGCCCGGGGTCCAGGTGGCGGCTCAGGTTCGAGATGCACCACAAAAAGCGCCGGCTGGCCCAACTGGAGTCCAGGCTGGCGCAGGTGGAACAGGACCTCAACCGTGTGGTGCCCCGCATGTGCTTTGGCTCGAACAAGCTCTTCCGCCGGCAGTTCCACCTCAAGGAGAACGGCTACCGGACGCACGGAGAATGGCTTAAGACTTGGCGCCGTGCCCGCTCCTCCCAGTTCCTGTGCCTGGGCTCCAAGGGCGAAACCGGGGGCAATCAGACCTGCACCCTGCTTCCTGAGGGCACGCTGCGGCTCAGGCTTCCCGATATGCTGGCGGAGAGCCTGGGCAAGAAGTGGTTGCTGATCCCGGGCATCCGCTTCCGCTACGGGCAGGAGGCCGTTGACCGGGCCCTGGCGCGGGGCCAGGCGCTCACCTACCGGTTCCTGCGCCGGGAGAGGAAGGGCAAGTCCGCCTGGTACGTGCAGGTGATGCTGGAGCGGGAGGATGCTCCGGTGGTGACGAGCGGGAGAGTGGGTGCCCTGGGCGTGGATCTCAATCCCGGTCTGGTGGCGGCGTCGCAGGTTGACCGCCATGGTAACCCGGTATCCTGGCGGCACATTCCCGTGCTGACGCGGGGGCGGAGGCAGGAGCAGGTCACGGCCAGCTTAGCCGAAGCGGTAGCTGACCTGGTGGCCTGGGCCAGGGCGGAAGCTGTGCCCGTCGTGGTGGAGAAGCTGGATTTCGAGAAGAAGAAGGCCCGTCTCCGGGAGATGGGCGCCCGTTACGCTCGTATGCTCTCGGGATTTGCCTACGGCAAGTTCCACGCCCTGCTTCTTTCCCGGGCGGCAAGGGAGGGCGTGGAAGTGGTGTTCGTCAACCCGGCCCTGACGAGTGTGATCGGGCAGGTGAAGTTCGGCCCCGGCTACGGGCTTTCGCCCCACGCTGCGGCGGCGGTGGCGATAGCCAGGCGGGGTTTGGGTTTTGGGGAGCGTCTCCGGTCCAGGTCCGCCCTCCTGCTACCTGCAAGGAATCGCGGGAGGCACGTCTGGAGTGACTGGAGCCGTCTATCCCGGAGGCTGCGTGCCGAGAGGGCACGTGGTCGGTGTCCCTCCGAGGGAGACCGGGGCAGGGGGCCACCCCTATCCCGGGCGGCACCTGCGGCCGCGCTCAGGCCGCAAGGCCCGCCTGGAGATGGTCTATCCCCGGTTCCGGGGCGTGATCCCCCGGCGCAAATGGTCGGGAGAGCTGTTCGCCCGGCCTCTCAACAATGTGCAGCTATCTGCAGTTATTGTTGAGTTTCGAGGAACGGTTTGCGGCGGTTTGACAGAGGGGAATGCTAGCCTTAAACTGGTAGGGCGGAAGGGGCGTGCCGACCCGGCGGAGCCGGGTGGGAAGGAGGATCAGGCATGGCCAAGGACTTCCTCGACAGGCTGG
>JBFMCJ010000711.1 GCA_040754675.1 Bacillota bacterium | reverse complement strand
TGGGCGATGAAGAAGAGCGTGTCGCCGGGCTGGACCGTGTACAGGGTGGACCCCGGTGGACACACCGCGGGCGGCACGGCGGCCGGGACGCAGATGACCTGGCCGGGGAAGATGAGGTTGGGGTTGGTGATCTGCGGGTTGATGGCCAGGATGGCCGGGACCGTGGTGCCGAAGCGCTGGGCGATGAAGAAGAGCGTGTCGCCGGGCTGGACCGTGTACCGCGTAGACCCCGCCGGGCACGGTGGCAGGGGTTGACTCATAGTACTCGCCTCCTTGTGACCTTGGGTGAAAGGCGGGACCCATGCTACGTTTGCGGGCGCCTGAACGTCGCCAGGACCGGGGCACCAATTCTCCGGTCCGAACAGGCCAAATGGAGGACGAGCAGGGGATGGGGCTTTCGTAGCAAATAGAAACATCTAAGATTCCGTCGATCGCGGGCGGTCAGGTACAGAGCTTTTCCAGTGTATCAACAGCCGCTTCCAGGGGCGGCGCCAGACGTGCCCGGAGCGGCGGATCGGCGACGGAGGGAGGGGCTTATTTGCGGCTTGTCAACCGGATCCTCATCGGCCTCATCCTCGGCGTTATCGTGGGGTTATTGCTCAACGGCGTGGCCGAAAGCGCGTGGGTCAAGGGCCTGGACACCTACCTGCTGAATCCGCTTGGGCAGATCTTCTTGCGCCTGATCAAGATGCTGGTGGCTCCTCTGGTACTGCTCTCCCTGATCGTGGGGACCGCCGGGCTGGGCAACGCTCGCCGCGTGGGGCGGGTGGGCGTGAAGATCCTGGTCATCTACATGATCACCACGGCCGTTGCGGTAACCATCGGGCTCGTCCTGGCATGGGTGCTCGCGCCGGGCCGGGGCTATCGGTTGCCGAGCGAGTTCACTTATACTCCCAAGCCGGCACCGTCCGTGGTGGACACCCTGCTCAACATCATTCCGACAAACCCCTTTGACGCTCTCACCCGCGCCGACATGCTCCAGATCATTGCGTTTGCCGTACTGTTCGGGCTGGCAGTGGCGGCGTTGGGGGAACGCGCCAAAGGGCTCTTGGGGCTGTTCGAGGCAGGCAATGAGGCCGTCATGAAGCTGATCACGTGGGTGATGGAGCTCGCGCCGTACGCGGTGTTTGCCCTCATCGCCCGGATGGTGATGGTTCAGGGGGCCGCTGTACTCCTGCCGCTCGCCAAGTACATCGTCATCGTCTACGTGGGCTGCATCCTGCACGCTGCCGTCACCTACTCCTCCGTCACGGGGTGGCTGGGCCGCATCAACCCGCTGGAGTTCTTCAAGAGGGCGTCGCCTGCCACGCTGTTGGCCTTTACCACCGCATCGAGCAGCGCGACCCTTCCCGTGACCATAGAGGTCAGTGAGCGCAACTTCGGGGTCAAGCGGGAGATCGGCAGCTTCACCCTCCCGCTGGGCGCCACCATCAACATGGACGGCACCGCGCTCTACCAGGGCGTCTCCGCGGTCTTCCTGGCGCAGATCCTCGGGATGGACCTCACCCTGTCGCAGATGGCGCTCATCGTGCTGGCGGCGACCCTCGCCTCCATCGGCACTGCCGGCGTGCCCGGCGCGGGTGTCATCATGCTGGCCATGGTGCTCCAGTCGGTGGGCATCCCGGTGGAGGCTATCGGCATCATCATCGGTGTGGACCGCGTCGTGGACATGATCCGCACCTCCATGAACGTGACTGGGGACCTGGCCTGCACCACGGCGGTGGCCCGCAGCGAGGCGGCCATGGAGTTCCCGGCCACCATCGGCGTGACGGCTGGCCGGGCTCGGGTCGGCGCGGCTGGCTGAGCGGCCGGCTCACAGAGGCCTAAAACCGGGCGGCCCCTC
>JBFMCJ010000710.1 GCA_040754675.1 Bacillota bacterium | reverse complement strand
GGGGCGCGTGGGCGTGGGATGGACAGGAAATCGTGCATCGCCGTACGCGAACATCAACTCCCAGGGACACGGTGGGCGCGGGAGACGCTTTCAACGCTGCTCTGATCCGCGCCCTGTTCGTTGACGGGGAGTCTCTGAGCCGGGCTCTAGACTTTGCGAACATGGCCGCCCTGCTAGCGATTACGTCCAGCCCCCGCCGGTACCCTACCTTTGCCGAGGTACGCGCCGAACTTGCCCGGTCGGCGGCCTTCGCCGGGCAAGACAGCGAGAGCGGGGAAGTTAGCGATATGGATGGAACCTTGCCGCCCTGATTCAGGCTCAGCATGCCAACGCGGCGGCCGGCCTCGCCATCAGTTCGGAGCCGCGCCGCTATCCCACGGCCGGCGACGTGCACGCCCGTCCGGCATAGCGCACCTGGTGAGCCCCGACTGGCAGGCCCCGAAGGGAGACAACGCACCGTGAGAACCGGAACCTCAAGATCCTGGGACGACGCCTACATTGCCCATGTGCTGCGGCCGGGCTTTGAACACTGGCAGCGGCACTACTGGGACTTTTTCTTCGACCTGGAGCGGGCGCACCTGGTGGCGCTGGTGCGGGCAGGCTGGCTGAACAGGGCCGACGCCGCCCGGATCGCCGCCGGGCTGGTTCGCCTTCAAAGCGGAAACCTGCGAACCGAGCCTTACCGGGGCGACGTCGAGGACATCTTCTTCGCCGTCGAACAGCGCCTGCGCCAAGAGGTCGGGGAAATGGCGGACAACCTTCACCTGGCGCGAAGCCGCAACGACATCGACGTCACGCTCTACCGGCTCGACCTTCGCCGCGCGCTCCTCGAGGCGCACGAGCGCCTGGGCGCCCTGTCGGAAGCCCTCCTGGCACTCGCCTGGCGGCACATCCGAACGGTCATGCCGGGCTACACCCACGGGCAACAGGCCCAACCCACCACACTGGCCCACTACCTGGCGGCTGTCCTCAGCAACGTCGAACGCTCACGGCGGCGCCTCGAGGCGCACTACCCGCTGGTCAATCAGTCCCCGCTCGGGGCCGCAGCCTTCACGACCAGCGGCTTCACCATCGACCGCCGCCTGCTGGCGGCGCTGCTGGGCTTCGACGAGGTGGTGCGCAATTCTTACGACGCTGTGGCCGCAACCGACTACGTGATGCCCTTCCTGGCCGAGTGTGCCACCGTGGGTGCCACTCTGAGCCGCTTCACTGCCGACCTGCTATTCTGGGCCGCCAACGAGGTGGCGGCGATTCGGCTCGCGGATGCATTCGTGCAGGTGAGCAGCATCATGCCCAACAAGCGCAACCCGGTCGTGCTGGAACACATCCGCTCGCGGCTCGGTCGCCTTCCAGGCCTGTTGCAGCAGGCTTACCTGCTTCATGCCAACGTGCCGTTCGGGGACATCAACGACACCGAGGACAACCTGCAGCCGGTGTGGCATGAAGCCGCTCAACTCTTCTTCGAGGCCCTTGACCTGCTCGCCCGCGTCATCTCCACGCTCGATGTGGACGCTGCTCTTCTCGAGCGGCGGGCTTTCGAGGGAATGACCACCGTTACAGAGCTTGCCGACACCCTGGTGCGCCGGGCCGGTCTCTCCTTTCGACAGGCGCACTCGGTCGCCAGCCGGCTGGTAGACGTGGCCCGGCAACGCAAGCTTGCGCCCACCGAGTGGACGGTAAGCCTCCTGCACGATGCCGCCTTGGCGGTTGTGGGCCGCACCATCTCCATGTCTGACGAGGAACTCCGGCAGGCGCTCGACCCGCTCCACTTCGTCGAGGTGCGCCGGACGCTCGGCGGGCCTTCGCCCGGCGAGGTCTCGGCCATGCTTGCCGAACAGGCGGCCGCCATCGAGGCG
>JBFMCJ010000709.1 GCA_040754675.1 Bacillota bacterium | reverse complement strand
GGGCTCGGTTCTCGGGGCGCCGCCCGTAATCGGCGCGGCGGGGGTCATGATCGTCATGACAGCTCTGGCTGGGTATGTGATGTTGCCCGCACCGGTCTGGGCCAGGCTTGCGGACGCGCTGCGTCCAGGTGAAGCCGAAGCAGCCCACGCCGGATCAGTGTAAGCTTTCAGCGACGGTGGGGGCTCGGGCTGCGGTTTAGCACTTCCGGGCCTTCTTCGCGCGCCTCGATGCGATCAAAGCCCGTGATGGCGAGCCGGCTGCTCGTCCCACGTCGCCAAGCGTGCAGGGATGTCGTCTCCCAGGGGGTGGTATACTCGGCCAGGCAAGATCGCCCGTGACCGCCAAGGCCGGTCGGGAGCCCGACACTGGTTAAGCTCTGCGCCAGCGCCCGGCACAAGCAGACGAATACGAACGATGAGCGTGCACTTGCATGCTTGCTCCTCGAGAGCGGGCAGCCCCTTGAGCTTCGAAGAGATGGACATCGGGGCGAAGGCCATCGAGCGCTTCGTTGAGGGCTTGGGAGAGATCGTTGCCCACGCGCCAGAACTTCCAGAGGGGTACGACACCGGGGTTTTGGACAAGTGGAAGACCATCGGCCAGCTTGTCGGCCGCGGAGTTGACCGTATTGAGCTCGCACTGGACACCGGGCGCAAGCACGTCACCTCGGTGCTCGACGCTACCGTCCGCTCGCGGATCACTCAGCGTATCCAGACGTCCCTTGCCAACACGCGCACCATCGACGGTCTGCTTCGGATGGCCGACTTCAAGGAAGACGACATGAAGTGCCGCCTCTATCCGGCCGAAGGTGAGCCCGTTTTATGCGAGTTCGATGAAGATCTTGCGGGAACAGTTCATGCCTACCTGAGGCATTGGGTTCGACTACGGGGGTGGGCGGAACACGATCCTACGAGCGGACAAATCCGGCGGTTCACTATTCACAGCGTGGAGCCTATTCCTGTGGGAGCAGCCGGTGAACGCGAGGCTGTTCCCTCGTCCGCAAGAGAGGGGGCACCTTCTGAGCCGGGTACGTTTGAAGCTGTCTTGGGGCAAGGAAGAGACCTCTGGGACGATGACAACGAGTTTGATGCTTTCGTGCGAGGGATCTACGAGAGACGTCGTGAGGACGCTAAGCGGTGAGCTCCCTTGTCCTGGACACGAACATCGTATCCTACCTAATGCGGGGCCACACCCTCGCTGAACGCTATCGGGCTCATCTCAAAGGGCATATTCTCATGATCTCCTTCATGACCATCGCAGAGATGCACGAAGGAGCCCTGCGAGACGGATGGGGCCTGCAAAGGATGGAACGGCTGGCTCGTGTGTTGGGCGGCTACCACGTCATCTGGCCCGACGATGACATGTGCCGGCACACTTCAAAGGCATACCCGATCTGGTCGTCATCAGCGAACACCGCGCTGGAGCGGCTGAGTGACCGGAAGAGGGGGCGGGCCGCCGCAGTTCCTCGCCCGGGATTCGGAGGGCTTCTTTTGCTGCCTCACGGATGGCCTTTTGGTCGCGTACCACGATCTTGTAGAAGCCCTTCCCGATGCGTCTGAACTCCACGGCTTCCTTTGGTTGCTGGCCACCCACCGTTCGCTTCACCCGTCGATAACGTCACCCGGGAGATCGCCGGCCGCCTGCGCCCCGGCCAGCTCATCAGCCTGGAGTCGACCACCTACCCGGGCACCACGGACGGCGTCATGCGCCCCATCCTGGAGGCTTCGGGGCTCAAGGCCGGCGCGGACTTCTCCCTGGCCCACTCCCCCGAGCGGGTCGGCCCCGGCAACAAGCGCTACACCACCAAGAACACCAACAAGGTCGTCGGCCAGCCCCGTTCCCGCCCGATTCTGTCCAG
>JBFMCJ010000708.1 GCA_040754675.1 Bacillota bacterium | reverse complement strand
ATGCCTGAACTACAAATGATCGATCAATCTTTCGATGGAGTACGGTTGGTCGCTCGACTCATGTGTGTTGCTGCGAGGACAGCCCCCAAGGCTCGCGGGGTGGACCTGATCGTTACAGCAGTCGTTGAGGGGAAGATCAAGTCTAAGCTTGCCGCCAGGATGCGAGAGATAGCAACAACGGGAGGGGAGCAGTTTTTCGAGCGCGATGCTTCCAACGTCGACGATGCCATGATGGTGGTTCTGGTGGGAACGCGTGCGCGACGCATGGGGCTTCGCGGTTGTGGGTTTTGCGGTTGTCGTGACTGCCAAGAGGCTTCCGAGCGCACGGTCATGTGTGCCTTCAACTTTCACGATCTGGGCGTTGCGGTGGGTTCGGCCGTTTCAGTAGCCGCGCATCACCACGTCGATAACCGCGTAATGTTTTCTGCGGGTAAAGCCGCACTTGATATAGGCCTGCTGCCCGACGACGTGATCATGGCAGTGGGCATCCCGTTGAGTGCCACGGGGAAGAACATTTTTTTCGACCGCCGATGACTTCCCGTTGTCATCCACGGAGAACACTTGCTCACCACGGCTATACTCCCCGAGGCGGGACGGAGTCATTAGCCCTATTTGAGAATGGGGGGCTGTAAGGGATACCGAGCGCTGAGTAGGGCGTCCTAACACTACCACCAGCCAAGAAAGTAGACGTAGTATACGACGTACAGCCCGGGCCTTTTTGACTTCCTCGTAGAATCGATAACTCTACCAAAGGCTACGAAGTTCTCGGAGTGCACCACGGATTCGGGAAGAGGTGCCCATCACGTGCGGGTTCAGGAAGCTCTCACCCGCGATGGGCGGGTTCGTTACTTGCTGGTGACCGATGACGGGGACATCGTCGAACCGGTGGCCCGCTACCTCAAGTATCTTGATGCCACCGGCAAGGCCAGGAACACGATCCGAGCGTACTGCTACCACCTGAAGCTGTACTTCGAATTCCTGTCCCAGCAAAGACTCGACTACCGCCGGGTCGGGCTCGACGACCTGGCCTCCTTCCTCCGCTGGCTCCGCAGCCCCTTTGCCTCGCTGAGGGTCATCCCCGCGCAGCCGGTGAAAGAGGCCCGCACTGTCCGTACCGTCAACATGGTCATCTCCACCGTCACCGACTTCTACGACTACCTCTTGCGCACCGACAGGTACCAGGGACAGTTGCCCGAGCAACTCAGGCGGACGATCTCGGCTAGCCGCCGGCGATTCAAAGGCCTCCTCCACCACGTAGCCCGTGCCAAACCCGTCCAGGTCAATGTGTTGCAGATCAGGGAGCCGCGGCGCTGCCGGCGCGTCCTTGGTCAGGACGAGGTACAAAGGCTTCTCGACGCTTGCTCCAACAGCCGTGACCGCCTTCTGCTTGCCCTCCTGTATCAGGCCCAACTGAGGATCGGTGAGGCGCTGGCGCTGTGGCTGGAAGACTTCGATGTAACCGCGGCGAGGCTTTCCGTGGCCGACCGCGGCGAACTCATCAACGCGGCCGAAATCAAGAGCTTCTCCAGCCCCCGCACCGTGCACGTGAGTCGCGACCTGGTTAACCTCTTTCTGGACTACGTGGCAGAGTACCATACCGAAGCATCCCCTAATTCTGTGTTCCTCAAGATTGCCGGACCCGCCAGAGGCTCACCCATGACGTACGCCGACGTCGACGCCCTTTTCAGACGACTCCGGAAGAAGACAGGCATCGCCGTTACTCCCCATACCTTGAGGCACACAGGTCTCACCGAGCTCTTTCGGGCGGGAATGAGGCCGGAGGCAATCCAGAGGCGGGCAGGCCACGCCCACGCCCAAACCACGCTGCAAACCTACGTCCACCCCAGCGAAGAGGACTTGAG
>JBFMCJ010000707.1 GCA_040754675.1 Bacillota bacterium | reverse complement strand
GGGCGGGCCGGCCCGGCGACGCACGGTGGATGCGGCCTGCTTACTGCAGCAGCCCCAGCTCGCCCAGGAGGGACTTGTAGAACTCGGTGCGCTCCTGGACGAAGCGCGTGCCTTCCTCGCTCTTCATGTACTCGATCTTGAACCCGAGCCGGTCCATCTGCTCGACGACCTTGGGGTCCCGCATCACCTTGTCGAAAGCGTCCTCCAGCGCCTTGATGACCTCTTTCGGCGTGCCGGGCGGCACCGCCACGCCGCGGTAGGCGCCTTCCACGATGTCGTAGCCCAGCTCCCTGAAGGTGGGAACGTCGGGAAGCCAGCTCACCCGCTGATCAGAGGCCACGGCCAGGATGCGGAACCGGTCCTTGTACTGGACGGCCACCGGCGTGTAGGTCATCAGGGCCGTGACGTGCCCCCCGAGAAGCGCCGGGACGGCGGCTCCGGTGCCCGTGAACGGGATGTAGGTGGTCTTGACCTTGGCCAGCTTGTTGAGCGCAAGCGTCCCGAGGTGGTTGGCGGTGTTGGAGCCGCTGCCGCCCACCGTGACGACCTCGGGGTGCTCCCGGGCATAATCGATCAGGTCCTGAAGGGTCTTGAACTGGCTGTCCGTGCGGACGGCGAGCACGTTGGGGGTGCTCTCGAACCAGTAGACGGTCTGCAGCTGCTCCGTCTTGTAGCCGGCGTCGCCCCGCTGCAGCGGCTGCAGGATGATGTGGGGGAGGTTGTGCCCGACGATGGTGTAGCCGTCAGGGCGGGTCCGAACCGTCTCCGCCCAGGCGACGGAACCACCTCCGCCGATCTTGTAGGTAACCACCACGTCCACGCCCATGACCTTCTCCAGAACGGGCTCCTGGATGCGGGCGGTGATGTCGGACTCGCCGCCGGGGTTGAACGCGATGACGTAGGTGATCGGCCGTTCCGGGTAAGCTGCCAGCACCGGCGCGGCCGTCACGGCCAACACCGCCAGCGTCCAGAGGATTACGGTGCGAAGCCTGATGGCTGACCTCCGCATGGAACCACCCTTCCGTGGGTACTAACCGCTTGCAAGCGCCGGCTCGCGCCACCGCAGCGGTCCCCCCGGGGGTTCGCCGTGATAGCAGAAGTTCCTGCCAGTGATTGCGTACGATGCAATATAGTTCGACTATGGCAACCTGGACGCCCGCTCCAGCCGGGCGGCCAGCGCCAAAGAGACCTGGGCGGCCACGTCGCGGAGCTGCGCCGAGACTTCTTCCACCGCCCTCACCTGCAGCCGGTTGGCCGGGAACGAGATCATGAGCGCCGCGCCGGGCTGGTCCGGCGCCTTGAAGACGGGGGCGGCCATGCAGAAGATGTCGGGGTCGTACTCCCGGTCGTCCAGGGCGTACCCCCTCTCGCGGACGGCACCAAGCTCACGCCTGAGCCGGTCCGGGTCGGTGATGGTTCGGCCGGTGCGGGGCGTGAGGGCGGCGGCGGCCAGGTGGGACTCCCGCTCGTCGTCGGGCATGTAAGCGAGGAACACCTTGCCGCTGGCCGTGCAGTAAAGGGGCTTGGGCTGGCCGATGCCGCCGGCGGTGCGCAGTTCCCGCGTGCTTTCGATGGAGTCGACGTCGATGACCACGCGGTTGGACCTGTCCAGCACGCTCAAGTGGACGGTCTCGTTGAGAGCACGCCACAGCGCCTCCATGTACGGGCGCGCAAGGGCGCCGATGTCGAAGGCCAGGAGCTGGCGCAGGTAGCGGCTCGATACGTCCAGGAAGCGGGCTCCCAGCGCGTATCGCCGGGCCGGATCCCGGGCCACCCAGCCGTGCGCCTGCAGGGTGGCCAGCAGGTGAAAGAGAGTGGTGCGGTTGAGGCCCAGCCGCTCGCTCAGGTCGCTGAGACGGACGG